>JAAVZE010000137.1 GCA_022791495.1 Eubacterium sp. | reverse complement strand
ATTACGAGGGTGCAAGCGAGCTTTTCACCGTCGAGAACAACAAGGTGAACTACATCGGCACCGTGACTTGCAATTTCAGTGTTAGACTGGATTTTACCAATGCTGCGGACTTTAAACTCAACATTCCGGTGATTGAAAATATTCCGATTCTCGGAAGCATTCTCAGCGGACACACAGGCATAACTTACATTTCTTTTGTATTCATCGTGCTCATCTGGTTTATGATGAACCTCACGAAGTTTGGAATCTAAGTACGTGTCGTGGGGGAAAATGAAGATTCGGCGAAAAGTCTTGGATTAAATACCAACAAATATCGTTATCTGGCCGTGCTGCTTGGTTCCTTCTTCTGTGCACTGGCAGGAATCAACCTGGCACTGGAGCGTATGACGATTTTTACAAACAACATGACAGCAGGACGTGGATTTATCGCGATTGCGGCCATCTACTGTGGAAGGGGAGATCCGCTTTCCTCATCTGTGTATGCCGTGATCTTCGGCCTGGCAAGAGCGCTCGCTGTAAATTTGAGTTTACATGCTGGTGCCGCTGCCGCTGTATTTGACGTCATTCCATATGTAGTAATGACGGTGGTATTGACCGTTGTATCTATCGTGAAATATCGAAATCATAAAGTGCGTGGGGTATAAGGTATGAGAAAAAGTGCTTTAATAATAGTAGATATGGTCCGGGACTTTACTGATCCTGAGGGACTAGTCTATTATCCTGAAAACAGGAATATCCTGAAAAATATTCAGGAGGTGCTGGAGGCGGCCAGAAAACAAAATCTTCTTGTTATCTTCCTTCAGCATCGGAACCGCAGAGGAAAGATTGACAGGAAAGCGGCCGCAATGAGACCAAACTGCATCGAGGGGACATTTGGAATAGAAATAGATCCGTTTCTGAGCGTGGATGAAGAGAAGGATTATGTAATTCCAAAAAGAAGATACAGCGGCTTCTTCGGTACTGATCTTGATCTGGTACTGCGGGAAAACGGCATTGAAAATACGATTATTGTCGGAACAAAAACAAATTGCTGTATCCGTGCAACCGTAACCGACGCCTTTTATCTGGACTACACACCCTATGTGATCCGGGAAGGTGTCGCTACAGATGACAAAGTGGTCAATGAAGTACATTTAACGGATATTGATAAATATCTGGGGCACGTAATTGACATGAAGAAGTTTCAGGAGATGTTAGATAATGAAGAATTATAAAATGATTGGTACATGTTATATATTGATCGGCAATAACTAGCGTTAGGAGGGCTGGATTAAAAATGAGTATAAGAAAAACAGATGTGTTGACAAGTGGATATGTAAGTATGGACCATATCATTAGGATCGCTTCGCCGGCACGCATTGGGTTCACTTCTCTCGTTCAGAACAAATCCAATGTAAACATCAACTATGGCGGATGCTCTGTCAATATTGCTTATGCGCTGTGCGGGCTTGGCATGCGTGCAATACCAATCCTTCGCGTTGGCGAGGACTTCGAGTCCAATGGGTTTAAGCAGTTCCTGATGGACGGAAATGTTCCATTAGACGGCATAACAGAGATTCCGAATGAAAAAACCAGTGTATGTTATCTGCTGCAGGATAACCATAACGATCATATCACCATTTTCTATCCTGGTGCAATGGATGAAAAATATGCTGGACCAATGAAGGATGAAATGTTTGAAAATGTCCGTCTTGGCGTTATTACAGTGGCGCCGCAGAAAGATAACCGGGAATTTTTTAAGAAATGTAAGAAACATAACATTCCAATTGTATTTGGAATGAAAGATGATTTTGATGCCTTTCCGGAGGAGTTTTTAAAAACATTACTGACCGAAAGTGAAATTATTTTTTCCAATGAGGTAGAGCGGAAAATTATAGAGGAACTGCTCGGGATGAAAGACATCAAAGAACTGTTTCAGGTCGGGAAAGCGAATATCATTGTGACTACATTGGGGAAAGACGGAAGTCTGTGCTATATTCGTGAAGGGGAGGCGGTTCGCCAGGAAAAAATCGAGATTTGTAAAGTGGAGCATGTAGTGGATGCTACCGGATCAGGCGATGGCTATATGGCAGGGTTTATTTATGGTTACCTGAATGGCTGTGATCCAAAGAACTGCTGTGAGTTGGGAAGCGCGCTGTCTCATTTTGTACTGCAGAAAGAAGGATGCTGTTCCAATATCCCAACGGAGCAGGAGCTTCTTGCGAAGGCAGAAGAGAACAGGACGAAATAAAAGTTATTTGGTGGGAGTAGAAAGATCAGATAGAAAGTGAGGCGATGGATAAGCATGAGTACTTTGTATATGGGTGCTGACAGAGAAACCGTATCAAAATATGTAATATTTTCGGGAGATCCGTGGAGAGTGGAAGTGATAAAAAAATATCTGGATGAGCCGAACAAAGTTGCATTTATGAGGGAGTTCAATACGTATACAGGAACATATAAAGGCGTGGATATCACTGTGACGTCCACGGGGATCGGAGCCCCGTCATCGGCAATCGCGATGGAAGAAATGTACGAGGCAGGCATGGAGGTTGCTGTTCGTATGGGAACGGTTATGTCTATGCAGGATGATATGCTGGGGCATTTCATGATTCCGCTGGCTGCTATGAGACGGGAGAGCACCAGTCAGACTTATGTGGATTTAAGCTATCCGGCAGTTGCCGATTTTGAACTGGTAAATGTTATGAATGAAACGGTTACAGCAATGGGCAGACGATACGCAAACGGTCTGAACTGCACAATGGACGGATTCTATAGCTGTATGCACGATTCCAAATTCTCCAAAGAATGGGGACGCGATATGTCCAAAACCTTTGAGGAATTAAAGAAACTTGGTGTGAGTGGAATTGATATGGAATCCTCCTGTATGATGACTCTGGGAAGATTGATGAATGTAAAAACCTGTGTACTTACAATGGTAACCGTACTGGAAAATCTTAAGGAGACACTCCAGGGCCAGGAGCGTAAGGAGGCAGAGGACCTGTTGTGCAGGACGGCGTTAGAGGGAATTTACAATTACCATTTAAAACACGGGCAGGAGCAGTAACAGAATGAATACAGGAGTAAATTAAGAACGAGGGAGGTATATAGAAAATGGATAAACAGTTATTTCAATTACAATCATCTACTATTATCGGTATGGTACATTGCCTTCCACTGCCGACGACAGCTGGGTTTTCAGGAGACTATCAGAAGATGATAGACCAGGCGGTGCAGGATGCTGTGACGCTGGAAAAGGCCGGGGTGGACGCAGTCATTGTAGAAAACATGGGCGATGCTCCATTTTCAGCACAGATCAATAAAGCACAACTGGCAGCCTTGACAGCGGCGGCAGCAGCCGTAGGGAATGCAGTGAAAATCCCTATCGGAATCGACGCAGCTTTCAATGACTGTGAGGCAGACATCGCAATTGCGGCGGTATCAGGAGCATCCTTTATCCGGGTTCCGGTCTTTGTCGATACCGTGTGTACCACCGATGGGATCATTTATCCCTGTGCAAAGAAATGTATGGAATTTCGGAAACAAATGGGTCTGGAACATGTGAAAATCCTGGCAGACGTCCAGGTAAAACATGCCCACATGCTGCTTCCTAATATCACCATTGAACAGTCCGCCAGCGAAGCGGCAGGCAGTGGTGCAGACGGGATTATTGTAACCGGGAATCAGATTGGAGAAGAAACACCAATTGATTTGATTAAACGTGTGAAACGGGTAGTAAAGCTCCCTGTATTTGCCGGAAGTGGCGTAAATGCAGAAAATATCAAGGAGCAGATGCAGGTTGCGGATGGTGCAATCATCGGTTCCAGCTTAAAAGAAGGCGGAATACTGACGAATCCTATTGCTTATGACCTGGTGAAAAAAGTATTAGATGGATTAGCATAAGGAGGAATTATTATGATGAGACCAATGAAACTGGCCGGCTCTGAATTGATGTTCGGAGCTGGCAGCCTGGAATACATAAAAAGTATCCATGCACAGAGAGCAAGTATTGTTGTCGGTGGAAGCAGTATGGAGAAAAGCGGAATGTTGGCAAAGGTACAGGAACTGTTCCGTGAGGCAGGGGCGCAGGTAAGTGTGATCCGTGGCGTGGAGCCGGATCCGTCCCTTGGAACGGTTCTTCGCGGAGCAGGTGAGATGCTGGAGTTCCAGCCGGACCTGATCGTGGGCTTAGGCGGCGGATCTGCAATGGATGCAGCAAAAGCTATGTGGATTTATTATGAACATCCGGAATTGAAAACAATTGAAGAAATCCTGCCACCGAATGAATTTCCCCAATTACGGACAAAGGCAAGACTGTGCTGTATCCCATCTACAAGCGGAACAGCCAGCGAAGTATCTCGCTCGATCGTAATCTCCGACAATAAACGCGGCATAAAACACGGGATAGGAAACATGGAAATGATGCCTGACATTGCCATTTGTGATCCGGAAGTCACTATGTCCATGCCTGCGCACATTACGGCTGAAACGGGAATGGATGCCATGACACATGCGGTGGAAGCCCTGGTTTCCCAGCGTGCAAACTATGTATCGGACCTTCTTGCTAAACAGGCAGTGAAAGATATCTTCACATATCTGCCATTGGCATACGAAGATGGGGAGGATGTGGTAGCAAGAGAAAAAATGTTGAACGCATCCATGGTTGCAGGTCTGGCCTTTACGAACGTGTCACTTGGGATTGTACACTCTATCGCACATACCCTGGGAAGCTTTTTCCATATCGCTCATGGACTTGGCGACGCCATTGTGCTTCCCTACGTGATTCATTTCAACGAAACAAAAAGCGCCAGGGCCCGGAACATTTACAAGAATATGGCGGAAGAGCAAAAGGCGGATAGCTTTGAGGCCAGTATCCTTGAACTAAATAAGAAGTTATATATTGCAGATAGAATCTCTGCACTGCTCAGCGAAGAACAGAAAGCAGAATATCAGGAGAAAATCCCGGAGATGGCTGATATGGCGCTTGCAGATGGCTGCACAAAGACCAACCCTGCAATTCCCACAAAGGCAGAGATGGAGGAACTGTTCAAAACTATTTTTTAGAAGGAAGGAAGAAAAATGAAACTTATATGTTATTTATCGAATGGATATCCAACTATAGAAAACAGCATTGAAATGGCGCAAATCTATTCTGAGGCCGGCTGTGATGTCATCGAAATCGACTTTCCTTCCCAGGATCCGTATCTGGAAAGCGAACTGATCTCTGGAAGGATGGCGAAAGCGCTGGAAAATTGCAGCGATTTCCAGAAATACATGGACGGAATGGTGACGGCGAAGAAAAACAACCCAAATACATCTTTTATTCTCTTGTCCTATGAAAATACAATCAAACAAATGGGATACGAGGTGTTCGAGAAATTTTGCCTGGAACATGAATTCAAGGACTTAATTCTAGTTGGTCTGGAAGACGAAACCATTAAAAATAAACTGATTGAAGCCGGCATTCGTGTGAGCTGCTATGTGCAGTATGATTTGAATGAAACAGAAGTAGAATCTGCCATTCATTCCAATGGATTTGTTTATCTTCAGGCGAAACCAACGACAGGAAATGTCAACCCGGATTATCCAGAACTGAAAGACTGCATCCAGTACTTAAGAAGCCGCGGCATTACAAGGCCAATCTACTGTGGTGTAGGAATCTATCAGCCAGAAGATGTTTCTATGGCGAAAGAGGCAGGGGCAGACGGTGTATTTGTAGGAAGCACCGTATTGAAACTCCATGATGATATTCCGGCGTTGAGGGCAAAGATTAAAGAGTTAAAAGTCGAGTGTTAAAAATCAGGGCAGCCTGGCGGCGGATTCAGATTGGTGCCGCCAGGCTGAGAATATAATGTATTCGTTTGAGAAAGCAGAAAGGAGATTTGAATGGCAAGAGCAAAAAGTATTTCAATTATCACCCTTGGAGTGGATGATCTGGAACAGTCAATTCGCTTCTATGAAGCCCTTGGATGGGAATGTTCACCGGAGTCAGATCCTGGAATCTGTACCTATATGCTTGCCGACAATATTGTGTTAGGACTCGTCCCCTATGATTTCCTTGGACACGATGCAGGGATGGAAGTGACACCCAAAACACAGTATCGGGGATTTACCCTCGCCATTAATGGCAGCAGTGCACAAGAAGTAGACGAATTGTTTGGGGCGGCAGTAAAAGCTGGTGCCACAAGCTGGCAGAAACCACAGTGGAAGGACTGGGGAGGATGCGATGGGTACTCAGGATATTTTCTGGATCCGGATGGATATCCGTGGGAAGTTGCCTATGCGCCCTTCCTGAGATTATCAGAAGATAACCGACTGCTTCCGAAAACAAAAGATGAGGTGGTGCCCCGGTAGCGGTTGTGGTATGTGCAGATAAAAGCAAGGCATGGAAACACCCATTTGACGGTGGTAACAACAGATATTGCTGCCTTCATTCTGACTGACCACATGTTGCTTAAGGCGACGATAATACCAATCGATGAGTTGCAAATAGAAACAAACGAAAGCAATAGGAATAGGCTGAAATTATTCTAAGGAAAGAACATGCCTTGAGAATAAAATTTCAGCCTATTATAATGCCTCCAACATTTTCGTTTATCCGTTCCATTTTTTTAATCTCCTTATAGCAAAAAGCGCCCGAAAGGAGAAAGGCTAAAGCGTCTGCCACTGGTCCCGCCATTAAAATACCTGTCAATCCAAAAAAATGGGACAGGATCAGCATGGCAGGAATATAAAAAATCACCTGCTTTGACAGGGAAGTTACCGCCGCTTTCATGGGCTGTCCGATTGCCTGGAATAACACCCCGGCGCACATTTGCAGACCGTTCAGAAAAGTAAGCAGTAAATAAATGTGGAAACACTTAACGGCAAATTCTTCATAAAGACTGGATTCCGCACCAAATATCCGGATAAGCTGTAACGGGAAGCACTGGAAAATAATCCACGAAACAAATGTGATAATCGTAGCAACTCCGGCACTCAGCAAAAAAGTCTTTTTTACACGGTCATATTTTCTTGCCCCATAATTGAAACCGATAATCGGCTGGCTTCCGCTTGCAACACCGATACCAATAGAAAACGCAAGCATACTCACTTTCATACACAAGCCAAAGGTCGTAAGTGGAATATCCACGCCATAAACAGAAAGTGCGCCATATTTTGTCATCAGATTATTGGATACAAATGCTACCACTGTGGAAGTCAGGTTATTAGCCCCGCTTGCAAATCCAAGGCTTGAAATTCTTCCCGCAGACCGAATGTCTAAAGTAAAGGACTTTCTGGAAAGTTTGGTTGTTTTCAGCCGAAACAGATAAGCAATATTAAACAAAAGCCCGAATAACTGGCTGGCAACCGTGGCAATTGCCGCCCCCCTAACGCCCCAATGAAATACAAAGATAAAAACCGGGTCAAGAATAAGATTGAGAACCGCCCCAATCATCATGGCAAGCATGGCATACCGGGGGCTTCCGTCTGTTCTGATTGCGCTGTTAATGGTATTTCCCACAATCTGAAAGGTAAACCCAAGCACAATAATTCGTCCATAATCAAGAGCATAGGGCAGTATATTTTCCGTTGCTCCAAATATCAGACACAGAGGCTGTAAAAGAGCAAAGGCAAGAATCGTCCAGATTATGCCGAAAATGCTACCGAACACAATAGAAGTCCCTAAACCTTTTGCCGCTTTTTCGCTCTCGCCTTTCCCAAGACTAAGGCTGAAAAAGGCAGCAAGACCGTCGCCAAAAAGCGTAGCAATGGCAATGGTGATTGTTGCGATTGGGGCGATGATATTTGTAGCCCCGTTCCCTAAAAAGCCCACGCCCTGCCCGATAAAAATCTGGTCTACCATGTTGTAAAGGGAATTGATAATCAGTGCTATGATACTGGGAATAGCATAGCTTGTAAGCAGCTTCCCGATTTTCTCATAACCAAGTGGATTAGCTGTTGTCTGTGTGTTATTCATTATGGTGTCCTCATTTAATTAGAATTCTAATTATAAAATAAAAAAATTTCATCCTGGAAGATACTGGTACATTTCTTGGCTTGAAAAGCTCATGTGAAGTCCTCCTTTCCATGTAATTAGAATTCTAATTAAATAAGAAAAAAGAATACTTATTTTGTATTCTCCGTCATTTGAAGAATGACTTTTTCAAAGACTTTCAAATCATATTCAGAGATTCCGGCAAAAATACTCTGCATATACTCGCTGATGCGCTGGGTTATATCGTCCTTTATCTCAAGCGTCTGTTCAGTCAGTACAAGTTTTTTATACCGCCCGTCACTGGCTAGACTCTCACGGCGCAAGTAGCCGTTACGTTCCAGATTACTGATAAGGCTTGTGACAGAAGAACCTTTGACCTCCAAAAATTCCTCTAAATCTTTGGGGAAAATATCCCTTGTTTCCGATTCAACAATAATGTAATGCAGGATAAGGGCTTGGATACTTGTGATTTGCGTATCAGTAAAGAAACCTGCAAAATATCTCCGTATCCTCCGATTCAGCTTGTCATATTTTTCCATTAACTTTTTTTCGTCCATTAAGGTATTGCCCCTTTACTAATTAGAATTCTAAGCAAGTGTATCTATGTTACTACTCTGATTTTCAGTTGTCAAGTGGCGGACAAAAAGTTTATACAATTTTTACAAATGGCAGGAAAGAAATTTCTGTGAGTATTAAGATAATTTTCAGAGGGTAGCGTCAACACCGTTGACGCTGGATTCATTCCCAACAAGCAAAATTTGTCCGGCAAACCGCAGGGTGCAGACGGGCAGATTTACGGAAAGGGTACTCCTTTCCAATGCCTGCTCCGAAACTTATTTTTCTTTTCGCAAGGCAAAACGGCACTTTATATTCCGTGTCCACAAATTATACTGTGATACATTATTTAATATGATATATACAAAATACATTGAAACCAAAAATCAGCAATTAAAATATTTGGAACCGATTGATATATTGTCATCTTTTTCAAAAGTGACACTTTGGTGCAAAATGGATATGTTGCCGGAGTCCACGGCATTGTTATATGAACGAAACCCATATTTATATAATAAAAAATGCAGTGGTTTCCAGACTTACGTTTGACGGCGCAGGTTTCTTACTGGAGCCGGATATATTATAATAGTCTGTATCAGCAGGAAAACCATTCAAGATTCTCCCGCAGATTTTTTTGTGCAGCATGGCGGCTGGATATCCAGTCCGTCTAAAAAATTTGCGCCCCAGTTACACATGGCGTCTAGTACTGGGATGATGCTCCGCCCGAACTGGGTAAGCGAGTATATGGTTCTGGGCGGTTTGTCGGGGATGACTTCCCGGTGTATCATCCCGCATTCCTCCAGGTCATGCAGCTGCTGTGACAGCATCTTTGGCGTCGCCTTTGGGATCATGCGCTGCAGTTCCATGTAGTGGAGGGGTTTTTCTATCAGATACCAGAGGATGAGCGGTTTATATTTCCCGCTGATCAAAAACAGCGTGGCTTCCACCGGGCAGTTGAACTGGTCTTTTGAATATTCCATTGTCTGTATCAGCTCCTTTTTTATTTAATAAGCTGGCTCGCGTAGCGTGACAGCGTTTGATGGCTATCTTTTTGGGAAGTATCTACCCAAAAAGTGCATTCTTGCGGATAGTCTCAATTCTGTTAAAATATAGGGTAACGGTTGGTAAACACATTCAGTATATAACAGAAAGAGAGGATTATCCACTATGAATTTGATTGAAATTGCAAAGAAACGATATTCCGTCCGGAGCTATCAGGACAGGAAGGTGGAGGAAGAAAAGCTGCAGAAGATCCTGGAAGCCGCCCATGTGGCTCCGACAGCGGCCAACCTCCAGCCTGTCCGCCTGATCGCTGTGCAGAGCAGTGAGGGGCTTGGGAAGATAGGGAAAGGCGCAAACCTTTATGGTGCGCCCCTTGCAATCATCGTCTGTGCTGACCACGGCAAGGCGTGGGTGCGTCCGTTTGATGAAAAGCAGACCGGGGATATAGATGCATCCATCCTGACAGACCACATGATGCTGCAGGCCACGGAGTTAGGGCTTGGTTCTGTCTGGATATGCTATTTCAAGCCAGACGTGATACGCAGGGAGTTCGGTCTGCCGGATGGGCTGGAGCCGGTCAATATCCTTGCCATTGGATATTCGGACGAAGAAACGGCTGGCCCGGAACGGCATGTACAGACCCGTATCCCGATGGAAGAACTGGTTTCCTATGAAACGCTATAGAGGATCGTATAGCCGCTTTCACCGCCGGACAGGTTCCCTAACTTTGTGCTGACCATAGCCCAAATTCGGTATTATACAGGTCAGATACCTGTGAGATATGGAACCCGGGAAACGCAGTCGTTAGATTTTGAAAATAGAAAACCTGCGATTCACGTCGCCAGATTAACCATTCACGAAATGGACGTTAGAAACTGCAATATGCGATGACGGTATCTGATATAACTTGTAACACGGATTACACTGCAGGGATTTATAGTAATTCAGTCAACAAACAAGTAAAGAGCAGGTGTTTTAATATGTTGGCAGTAAATTATACCAATCTTCGTGACAACATGAAAATGTATATGGATAAAGTGACTGATGATTATGAAACCATGATTGTTACAAGAAAAGATAATAAGAATGTGGTTATGATATCAGAGGAATCATATAACAATCTCATGGAAAATATTTATGTCATGGGAAATAAAGAAAATTATGACTGGCTAATGAAGGGCAAATCACAATTGGAAAATGGACAATGTGTATCCGTGAATTACTTGAGGTAGAAGACGATGAATAAGATATTTGCGGATACTGGTTGGGAAGATTATCAATATTGGCAGACTGAGGATCGTAAGACTCTTAAAAAGATTAATCAGTTAATAAATGATATTGATAGGAATGGTAACGAAGGCATAGGAAAGCCAGAACCTTTAAGTGGAAATTTATCTGGTTATTGGAGTAGGAGAATTAACGATAAAGACCGATTGATTTATAGAATAGATGAAAATAATATATATATTCTGGCATGTCGGTATCATATGGAGATAAATAAAATAGAATAAAAAGTTTAGGTAATAAAGCATTTGGAAATAAAAATCCAGATGCTTTTTATTATATATTAAGAAAAGATTCTAAAAAGAAAAGGAGAAGATGACTATGAAAACATTGAAACAAAGTAACACTGAAGCAAAGAAAAATGAAACTTGTGAAATGACAAAAGACCATAGAAAATATATTGAAATATGCTATTGATAGTGGTATGATTGATTTATCATACGTGCAAGAACAGATTGAAATAAAAAAATGGATTTCAAAAACAACCTAAATATATACCAACTTATGCAGTACATCTTGCAGCCAATCGGCAGTCCTGGTAATCTTTTGTGATCCGTAAGGTCGCAGGTTCAAATCCTGTTGCTCCGATTAATATAAGAGAAGAATAACAAGACTGTTTGATGAGAAATTGGATAGTCTGTTTTTTTTGAAGAAAAGAAAGTATGAGTGAGCTTTGAAGATAAAGTTGAAATGAAATACACTATAGGAGGTTTTCAATGGAATTATATTTTGAAGATTACGAAGGGGATTATCGTGATTTAAATAAATGTGATATTTTGAAAATTAGTAGGATTGATTTATGTCGGCATACAATGCAGGTTGGATATAAAAATAAGTCATTATTTTTAAGTGGTTCATTATATAAACACTTGGAATTATTTTTTATGATCATGGCAAACGTTGAAAATTATGCAGGAAATTTATTACTTAAAGATGAATATTATTCATTAGATCAATCAGAGAAAGTGTGTATATCTTACCAAATTGGACAAGGTCTTACAAAAGCTATTGCGGAAAAATATTTAAAAGTTCCATGGGTTGCTCATATAAAAACTATGAAAAATATGAGATATCATTTTAAACATGGGGGTGTGATCAAAAAAATTATCAATAAGAATGAACAAAGCGGAACAGAACCGGATCTTATAGGATTTGATTTAAAATGCAGGGCGCATTTGTTTGAATCTAAAGGCTCTTTTTTGGAATCTATGAGCAGTAAAACCATCCAAAAGGCGATTAATCAAGTGTCGAATTACGATTATTTTATTGATCCATATGGGAATATGCAATCTTTTACCACACGCAATGCCTGCCTTTTTAATTTTACACCTCAATTTCACGGTACAATAATAGACCCTCCAGGAAAAAATGAAAATGAGAAAGTATCTAGTGGACTTTTACATTGTTTATACAATCAGTATTATCTTTTTTTGCATAACGAAATGGACCAGCTTAAAACTATAAAAATATTTGATAAAAACTGGACCGGATATAAATTTTCGTTTGGTGATGAAAGTTATTTTTGGGGCATAAATACAATATTTAGAGAGTTTTTGCAAGAACAGTTTTCTAATGATAATTTTAACAGTTTAGATTACTTTCTTGTACAAAATGAGGAAGAAAATATATTAAAAGTGCAGAAGATTTCAAGTTTTTTTACGGAGCATTGTTTTTATGATATGAATAATAATGATGAGTATGTTTCAGTTGGTGAAGATGGATACATATTATGTGATTTAAATAAAATTTGAATTGATTTGTAGTTATGAAATAATAAATGCACAAGGAGGAAAAAACGGTTCATTACAATACGAAATCCACGATTCCTTTTTTATATTCTTCTCTGGGGTACGGTTTTTTATGGAATAACCCTTCTCCGGGAAGGTGTGAGACCACGAGAAACCATACCCTCTGGTGTGCCGATAGTGCTTATCAGGCAGATTATCTGGTGTTTACGGGAGATACGCCTGGGGATGTTATGAAGATCTACAGTGATTTGACAGGGTATGCGCCCAAATTTCCGGCATGGGCGGCGGGTTTCTGGCAGTGCAGGCTGCGCTACGAAAGCCAGGAGGAACTGCTGGAGGTTGCCAGAGAGCATAAAAAGAGGGGAATTCCGATGTCAGCTATTGTAATCGACTATTCTCACTGGACAGAACAGGGAGAGTGGAAATTTGATCCCAGGTATTGGCCGGATCCGGAGAAAATGTGGCGGGAATTGGCGGAGATGGACATCAAGCCCGTTGTTTCTATCTGGCCGACTATCAATCCCGACAGTGAGAACTATAACAAAATGAATGATGTGAACATGCTTGTAAGAACAGAAAACGGGCAGTATGGTACATTTTCTTTCTATGGGCAGCAGACCTTTATCGATGCCATGAATCTGATCCAGCGCAGAGAGAAGCTCCGCCCATATATTCTAAAGTATATGGAGATCGCCAGTCAGACAGGAGCACCTTTAATGCGCCCTATGTTTTTTGACTATTATGCGATGCCTACTGCTATACATTAGATGAGCAGTATATGTTTGGTGAGGACATTTTGTTTGCCCCGGTCATGAGGAAGGGACAGAGAAAATGTAAGTATAAGGGTTTTATCTCCGATGTAACGGATAAAATCATGCCGCAGATTGAGGACTGGCAGAACCGCCCGCTTTCAGAGGTTTATCCGGTTCTGTACATAGATGCCATCCACTACTCTGTACGTGACAATGGGGTCATACGCTGCCAGTTTTCGGATAATGCCATCCTCCCGCACAGAAAAATGGAGACGCTGTGTTATTATTTTATTGTGATAATTGTAAGCTGATAAATCACATCTTATTTACGAATGACTTTTCTCATACCAGAACCACAAAAATCATGTGGGATTATTTTAAATCCCATTTTTTCATAAAATAGTTCTTTTCCTTTTTCTGCAATCAACTGTATACTGGAACGCCCGCCGATTGGTGTTGTCTTATCAACATATTCAATTATCATATTGACAATTTTATAACCGATACCTCGTTTCTGATAATTCGGTTGTACCACAATATCAGCTATCATATAGTACATTCCGTCACCTATCAATCTTCCCATTCCAATAGGGTGATTATTGTCAACTGCAATTACTGTGTATAGACTATTGTTGAGAGCTTTTTGTGTCTGCTCTTTTGAAAAAGGCAACCATTCAACGCTCTCTCTTAACTTACAATAATCCTCATAAAATAACGCATTTTCTTTATACTCCATGTGCTTTACCTCCGACAATTAACTTTTTGTCCTATGAATTTATTTTTCATTCAAATATGGATTTGAAAATCTTCAAATTCATATACACCAGCCCCCTGCTTTAACATTCCATTATCGTCTAATTCATTGAAAGCTTTTTCAATCCTCTCAATTATTCCAATCGAAATATTAAGCTGATGGTGTGCGGGTAAAAGCCGATTTATCTCCAAAGATTCCACTTTTTTAACAGATTGCCAAAAAAGGAATGGGTCAGTTGTTGGATAAAAAGCGTCTAGGCAGCCACTATATATCAAATCACCCGAAAATAAATACTTTCTTTCTGGCTCATAAAAACAGCAATGCCCCGGAGAATGTCCAGGTGTGTGAATGACAGTCAGGTTTCTATTCCCTAAATTTATGCTATCTCTGTTTTTAAAAATCCTTTGTGGCATTCCCTGAAAAATTTGATAATTGGCTATATCAAAATTTAGAGGAAATTCACAAGGCTTGTAAACAAGATTGTGCTTTACTGCTTGTAATGGTATTGGGAACTTGACAGACAACCAATCTTTTTCTGCTTCATGGACTGCAATATTATCAAAATATTTATGCCCTCCAATGTGATCCCAATGTATATGTGTTGTTGCAACCATAATGGGAAGTGTTGTCAGACTGTCAATAATTTTTTTAATATTCCCAATTCCTAAACCAGTGTCAAGTAAAACTGCCTTTTCAGTACCACATAGCAAATAACAATGGGTTTCCTCCCAATGACCGTACTCACTGATTGCATATGTATCAGTATCAATTTTTTCGACTGTAAACCAATCTTTCACTATATCACATCTCCTAAATTCTTTATTTGCACTGCTACTATAATACCACTGTCACGCTTATATTTCTATCATATTCCTATTAAATTTCTTCTTCCCTCCGCTTTCCATTATGTCAGTCTATGAGAAGGAAGGGGATGGCTAATATATTTAGTTTCCTCATAATGATCCATGATTTATGTAAAAGGTTATAAAAAACTATCTCAACTTTTGTTACATTGTGACAATTTACAAAAGACAAAAATGGTGATATGATGATGCCATTCCACCAAAAAAGAAAGAAGGAAGTGATGGATTGAAAATTGCTTTTTGGAGCAATTCGCCGGGGAAATCCGGAGTTACAGGCAATCTGTCCTGTATCAGTATCCTATCGGCTATGATTCAGCCGTCTAAAATGGTTCTGTTTGAGAATCATTCTAATATCAATGATCTTGGTAGTATGTTTCTAAATCAAAATTCCTATGACAAATTAAAAGAAGAAAATTCATATTTTGTAGAAAATGGGCTGGGCAGAATTTTAAACTGCTGTGACATGGGAGATGACGTGAGTTCTGGTATCGTACTCCGCACATGTCTGTCCGTGTTTGACCAGAGAGTGTTTTACCTCCCGCCGGGAGGCATGAACAGGGATCTTCTGGAATTTCGCCTGAACCGGCATGTAGAAAATGTAATGGATCTGCTGGAGCAGGTTTGTGGTACCGTATGTGTGGATCTCTCTTCATCATCTCTTGAAAGTTCTAGAAAAATCTTAAAAGAAGCGGATCTGATTGTAGTCAATCTGTGTCAGAATGATCAGCTGCTATCTCACTTTTTCAGAAATTTCTCAGAAATAAGAAAAAAAGCATTTTATATAATAGGAAATTATGATCCAGAATCATTCATCAAGAAAAGCGATATTGTAAGACGGTTTGAACTGTCAGGAAATATGGTGGGTACGATCCCGTATAACCGGAGATTTGCGGATGCATTGACAAAAGGAAATGTCGTTTCATATTTATTAAAAAATTTCTCCTGTGGGGCGGACAACATAAATTACGAGTTTATTTCTGCAGCCAGAGAGACGGCATGCCTGTTTGAACAGGCAAAGGAAACATGCAGCAGGGGGAGAGCAGGAGGTGAAGGCAGTGAAAAGAAGGAGGATCCTTCTCATGCTGTTTGTGCTGGCAGCAACAATGCTTCTGATACCAGAGAGGGTGAGTGCCACGGTTATCAGACGGGTAGAAACTCTCAAGGAACTGGAACAGGGGCTGTCACAGAGCGGTGAGGCAGTTATTGTTTTAAAAAAAGACATCATGGTTAACCGGATGCTGCGGGTAAATGGGAAAAAGACCATCAATGGTGCTTCCAGATACCAGCTTCGGAGAAAGACAAAGCCCGTCTATAAGGGGACCCTGCTCTGGATGCAGGGGGAACGTCTCAGGCTGGAAGATGTGACGCTGAACGGCAGCGGCCGGAACAGCAGTGTAGGTGGTGATATCAACGGGAGACTGCTGGAGAGCGTGTCGGGAACGGTATCACTTGAGAAGGGATCCCGGTTATGTTCTAATTATAACCTGACATCTTTTACGGATGGTGGAGGTGGAATCACCATTCATTCTGGGGGAAAGGTGGTTATGAGGGAGGGCAGCGTAATCTTTGATAATCTGTCTATAACCGGCGGCAGCGGTGTCCGTGTCGAAAAGGGCGGCAGTTTCGTGATGGAGGGTGGAACCATCCGGGACAATGTGGTGACGGGACAGAAAGCAGGCTCTGATTTTGACGGACGGGGCGGCGGTATACATAACCGGGGAGAGGTCTGGATCCAGGGTGGCGTCATTACAGGAAACATAGCCAGGGGATATGGCAGGGGAGAGAATGCCGGGGGATTTGGCGGCGCTGTTTACAATCAGAGCCGATTGCGCATCACTGGCGGGATCATTCGGAACAATCGGGCCTCCTTTGCCGGAGGCGCTATCTATACGAATGATGCGAGCCGGGTGTTGATAGAAGGTGGCGAGATCTGTGAGAACCAGGCAGAAGACCAGAGGGGTGGGGGAGTTTATATATCTGCTTCCTCCCAGGTTAAGGTGTCAGGGGGAAGGATCCGGAACAACACAGCAAGGCATGGAACCCAGATCTATCTAAGCAGTACCTCTTCTGGTGTTCTGTCCGTCTCTGGCGGGAAAATCAGCGGAGCGGGAACTGCAGTATGGAATAATGGAGCCGGCGTCATAGTTACCGGTGGTGAGATTCAGGGGAGTGACTGTGGTTTGAGAAATCTGGGGGACAGTCAGATCCGGGGTGGAAGTATCTCAGGGGGAGAAAAGGGAATTTTCCACGACGGAGGAAGGCTGTGCCTGTCAGGAAGTATTTTGGTAAAAAAGATTCAGATGACAGAGGAGCAGTATGTTATGGTGGATCAAAAACTTCGGATCCAGGAAGTTTGTGAGATTTTGCCTGAAAGCTACCGGGAGGGAAAACTGCTGGTACGCATTACGTCGAGAGAGCAGGAAAGGGAAGTACAGAAGAATTTTTCGTTGAAAAAGAGGAAAAGGTTTATCCTGGAAGCAAAACCAGGAGGACTTTATATTGGAAGGGAAAAGTATGTGATTAAATTTGACGCGAATGGCGGCTTGGGGGAAATGAGGGAGCAGAAGGTTTATATGGACGAGACCGTACCATTGGATCCTTGTACATTTACAAGATCCGGTTATGGGTTTGTGGGGTGGTCTCTTCAGATGATACAGAAGGTGACAAATCCAGGGATGATAAAGTGGAAGGACAAGGAATCAGTGAAAAATGTGGCAGAGGATGGAGAGAGTATCCTGTTGTATGCTCTATGGGTAAAAGCTCCAGTGCTTTCCGGGGGAGAACCAGAGCTGGTATTCTACGAAGATGAGCAGGTGGATCAGGAGATCATGGGGTATGGTATCCGGGCAGAGGACGAGTTAGAGGGGGACCTGACGGAAAAGATCCGGGTAGAGAAGATCATTTTGCCAGACTTCGGGGAATTAAAGGGAGTGGACAGGCTCCCGACGGATTCAGATCATCTCGGAAAGGGAAGTATTGTTGTGACAGTAGCTAATTCTTTTGGGGTTTCCAGCAAGTGGATCCAGACATATGAGGTGATTTCCAATGTAGAGCCGGAGCTGGAAGTATCTGACCGGTATTATTTTGTATCAGAGCTTCAAAATTCCCAGAAGAAGGAAATTATACAGGATTTTCGGAGAAGTATCCGGTTTCGGGATGAGACAGAGACACAAGAACAGCTGGAACATGATCTGGAGATCATTTGGGAGAGACTGGATTTTGAGAGGGCGGGCAATTATCAGGTTCATGTGAGGATCCGTGACCAGTTTGGGAACCGCTTTTATATGAAACCAGAGGAACAGAGAAGATACGGACGGGGAAAGCTGAACGAGATGGAGTTTGTGGTTCATGTGGTAGATCGGGAAAACAACAATGCAGCTGAGGAGGCAGCGGGGTATGTGCGTTTTATCAGCCAGGAGTATCTGGATACTCTTTCATCGGATTCTGTGTGGAAGGTGGAAAAATTTCGCGGGCTTTTGGAAGAATCTCTGTGTAAAGAACCAGAGCAGTACGAGGAAGTCTGGGTGATCAACGGAGAGGATAAGAAAAGGATCAAGTCATTTATCCGAGCCCGGGAGAATCCTTTTACCAAGGAGAGTAACAAGAATTTTATAAATATGTTTTCCAGATTAAGGAAAAAATAATAAGTGCTGTAATTCATATGGAGGGATTTTATGACAGAATTTTTACAGGAATATGGAAAGATCATAGTGGCAGTATTAGTTGTGCTTGCTCTAATATCAGTGGTGGTGCTGTTTCGGGAGCCGATCCAGAACATGTTTGAGGGATTGTTTTCCAGCTTTTTTCAGGAGATTGAGACAGAGTCTGGATTTACATTGCCAGGCTTCCAGGCAGGAGGGAAAAAATGAACATAGAGGATTTTGAAACCAGATTTTTGCTGAGACGACAGGATTATGGAGTGCTGTATCCCTATATTGTCTCAGAGGATGTGACGGATATTAACTGGAATGGCAGACAGCTCTGGATCGATGATCTAAAAAAGGGAAGGTATCAGGCGGGAGAGGTGCTGGCGAAGGAATTTGTGGAGCGTTTTGCATCCTTGATCTCTAGTGTGGTAAGCATACCTTTCAATAAAATGAATCCGGTATTGGAAGCGGAGACGGAAGAGCTTAGGATTAGTATCGTACACGAGTGTGTCACAAGTTCTGGGGTGACGATTTCACTGCGAAAGATTCCAGCGGTGAGGCGTATGAAAAAGGAAGAAATGATCCGGGAGGGCTACTGTGAAAAGGTAGTGGCAGAGTTTTTGGAAGGCTGTATACAGGCGCATTGCAATATCGCCATATGCGGAATGCCAGGGGCCGGCAAGACAGAGCTTCTAAAATATCTTACCCGGTTTATTCCGGATTCGGAACGGGTAATAACCATAGAGGATACATTGGAGATCCATTACGGTAAGATCAATCCCAGAAAAGATTGTGTGGAGATGAAGGTGGCGGAAAATTTTAGTTATACTGCGGCGATCAAAGCCTGTCTTCGCCAGCTTCCCCGGTGGATCATTCTTTCGGAGGCAAGATCCGAGGAGGTTCGTTATCTGATGGAGAGCTTAAGCACGGGAACTTATGGACTGACTACGCTTCACACCGACGATGTCAGAAATATCCCGGACCGGATCAAAAATATGGCGGGTGGAGATATGGGCAGAGAGCGGATCCTGAACGATGTCTACCGATTTATCAATATCGGTGTTCTGGTGAAAAGTATTATAGAGGAAGAGGGAAGGATCACCAGGAGGATCGAGCAGATCTGCGCATTTGATAGAAGAGGAGAGAACTATTTGAAAAGTGTAAATAAAATTACCCTGCTTGTAGATCACGGAGAGATAACTGGAGAAAAACTGCCTTTAAACCTGGCAAGAAGATTTCGGGAACAGGGAATATCCTCTGTATTTCAGCCGGAGGTGGGAGAATGAGGCTGGGGAGAAATTTGATCGTATTTCTGGCAGCAGCTGGAGTTCAGCTGGCTATTGGTTGGATCTATGATTTGAGTACGGGGCTTTCCGTATGTTTGACTGTCGGCGGCTGTCTGGCATTGAAAAGAATTCGTTTCCACATCCATCAGGAAAAGGAGTTTGAACAAGAGTATGGTCAGGTGGTGACCTATCTCGAACAGCTGCTTTGTTCTTACCGTAGGCTGGGACATACAGGCAGGGCGATGGAGGACTGCAGCTCTCTCTTTGAACCAAAGAGCCGGATGGGTGGGGCGATCCAAAGGGCAAAACATGTCTTTATGACAGGAGAAGGGGTGGAGGATGGAGCGATTTTAGAGGCAGCATTTGCAGAAATCGAAAAGGAGTATGACAGCCGGCGAATGAAGATCATACATACTTTTTTGTGTAGTGGGGACCGGACAGGAAGTGACAGCCAGGGTTCCCTGGATATTCTCCTGGAAGATCTGGAGTTTTGGAAAAGCCGTACTTCGGTCTATGAAAAGAGAAAGAAATTCATAAAGACCGAGTGTTCGGTTGCCGCGGGGCTCGCGGCGGTGTTGTGTTATGTATCCAGACTGCTCACGCCGGAGGAATTGGGACTTCATATATCGGACAATCCCATCTATCAGATTTCTACCACGGTGGTCCTTTTGTCACTATGGTGGCTGATCGCTTTGATCTATCGCAAACTGTCTCTGAAATGGCTGGATAGTTGTAAAAACAAAGGGGAAGAGGAAGAGCGCCTGGAGAAGCTGTATCAGACATTGATAAAAGAACCATCAGCGTCCGGATTGTCAGCACATGTGGCAAAGAGGGTATTGGGAAGATATGTCAGGCAGGAGTTTCCTTATTGGCTTATGATTGTCACACTTTATCTGCAGACAGAGAGCGGTTATCAGGCACTTAAGAAATCCATGGAACAAACTGGTGGGATATTCCGCCAGGAAATACAGATTTTGACAGAGAAGATTTACGATTCGCCGAGAGATCTTCAGCCATATTTAGAGTTTTTTGGAAAACTGGAGCTTTCGGAGGTACAGACAGGGATGAAAATACTTTATTCTGTCAGCACAAATGGATATGAAGATTCCAGAAGGCAGTTGGACTTTCTGGTGGCGCAGAGTAACCGTCTGATGGATCGAAGTGAGGTCTTTATGCAGAATAACAAAATGGCGGGGATGGGGCTTTTAAAACAGCTTCCGATGGTACTTTCCAGCGTGAAGCTGCTATTAGATTTGATCCATCTGCTTACGATGACCATGGGGAGATTTCAAAATTTGTATTGAGCTGGTATCCTATGAAAAGTGGGAGGAAGATTATGGATGAATTTATTGAGGAATTTGGTGAGACAGTCACTACCACACTACTGGGTATGGTTTTAATATATGTATTTACGATGATACTGGAGATGGTGTTATGAGTGAGATGATCAAAGAATATGGCAGGGTTATTTTGTGTGCGCTGGAGTGTGGGTTTGTAACAGGACTGATCGGTTTTCTATTTGTAAAGATCATACAATTTATGTTATATAATGCGGAACGAATGATGGGAGGATAAAATGCAGTTTTTTATATCAGAATATGGAAAAATAGTGTTGGCGGTAGTGGTATCTGTTTTTATCGTATCGGTCGTATTTATGTCCTTTTTGGCAGGATGGAATCGGGCAGGAGGAGTTTCTGACAGTGAGAAGACAAATTTCTCTTCTAACGAGGAAAGACGTACTCCTCCGGAATTATATGTAAAAGACTTTAAAGTAAAAAGCGGGGAAAAAGTGGATTTTGGATCGTATCTCTCGGCATTGGATTTTGACCGGAGAGATCTTTCAAGTTGGATTCAGGTGGCAGAGATGGATGCCAGTGGAAAAGTGGTCACGGCATACAATAATATTCTTGGAGAGGATGAAGAAGAGAGATGGGGAACTCCAGGGATTTACCGTTATCTTGTCCGCGTCCAGAGTCCGATTACTGGTAAGGTGACGGAAAAAAGACTTCTGGTATTGGTTGATTACGGCGATGTAGCAGGAAGTGGGAAAAATTCGTCCTGCGGAAATGAGGAAAAATATGAAAATGGTAATTGAGCATTTTATAACATTTTTGCTTTTATTGATATTTATATGGATCGGAATTGCATATATTATACAAAATGTATTGTACTCCAGTGCCAGAGAATTTCATGGAAGCGTAGTGACACAGGTAGAAAACAGCTATTTTGACGCTGATGTCATCGAAGAATGTAAGAAACGGGCGGAAAAGGCTGGATATGAACTAAAGGTTCAGGTGTACGGAGAAGAGAATAAGAAAGATGCCAAGATCACTCTTGGATTCTGGTATGTCATACCATTGGCAGGAATCGTAAAAAAATATGAGATAGAGGGATATTCAAGATGAAATCAGTCATAGTTTCTTCAGTATGTATCAGCGCCATCCTTTTGGTGTTGGCGATACATACCATAATCGATGGTAAGACGGCAACTTTACAGGAATTGGAAGATTCCCTGGCGGTGTCGGTGTCACAGACGATGAAAGAAGTAATGGAACAGGAGAGTTATGGAATTCAGGATAAGAATGAGTTTATCGCTGCGTTTCTTCAAGCCTTGATCATGAGGACAAACTCCGATGTGGATATGACCGTAAATATTATATCTGCTGACATGGAACAGGGGCTTATGGACATTGAAGTGATAGAGAAGATTTCTTTTCTTAATATGAAAGAGAAAGAAATTAAAGTGAGAAGAACAGTGATTTTTGAAAAAAAAGAGCACCCTGACCTGGTTATGGCGCTGTCTGGCTGACAGCCATACCAGATCAGATGTGCTCATAACGAACACAATAGTTAAGTTGTACCAGATTATTCTTCCTCTTCTTCCGGTTGGGGATGGATCAAAATATGAACCTTGTCGATGCGGTTTTTTTCTGCTTCCAGTACAGTATATACGGCATAATCATCTTTTGCACATTCCCCGGGATTTGGGAAATGCTCCAGAAGTTTAATGATGTGGCCGGAGATGGAATCATATTCATCAGATTCTAATGGAATGCCTAAAAGCTCATTAACATCATCTAGTGGGGTAGATCCAAGAAGAATGTATTCATTTTCAGAGATATGCTGAATCTCGTCTTCTTCATCTTCATCATACTCATCACGGATCTCCCCTACGATTTCTTCGACCAGATCCTCCATCGTGATCAAACCGGAGAGAGCACCATACTCATCCAGAACAATGGTCATAGGAATAGATTCTTTACGCATTTCCATAAAAAGCTCCGACACATTTTTGTACTCATAGGTAATGTGTGCCTCCCGGATCAGATCTTTCAGGGAGAAATCATTCTTATCCCCTTTGTAGAATACAAAATCCTTTAAGTTTATAATACCCACGATGTTGTCTATGGTCTCGTCATAGACAGGCATACGTGCAAATTTGCTATCCGTAAATTCTGAGAGGAGTTCATCATAAGAGATCGAAAGCTCTACCATACAGATATCTAATCGCGGGATCATGACATCCTTTGCAATGGAATCACCGAAATCAACGATATTGGTAATCATTTTCCGCTCTTCACTCTCGATGACACCCTCTTCGTGGCTTACATCCACAAAAGTACGAAGTTCATCTTCGGTAATTCCTTTTCCGGCTCCACTTGTGTCCACCCGGAGTATAAAAAGGAAAAATACTACAAACTTATCAATGACAAAGATAACAGGAGTTAGAAGCTTTGTCAGGAGTAATATGGACCGACTGAAAGCAAGTGCCATTTTTTCGGCATTGATCGTTGCCATGGTTTTAGGCGAGATCTCACCAAAGATGAGGATCAGGAAGGTCAGTATTCCAGTAGCGATACCGGCGCCCAGACTGGTATTGTTCTCAAGCCCCATCTGTTTGCAGATAGAAAAGGCAAGAGAAGTTGAAATTGACGATGCCGAAAGGTTCACCACATTGTTGCATATAAGAATACAGCTCAGCATTTTTGACGGGTTTTCGAGAAGTTTTAACACTCTCATCGCTGCCTTGTTCTTTTCTTCTGCCAAAGCTCGCATTCTGAGTTTGTTTGAAGTTGTCAGTGCTGTTTCTGCCGATGAAAAGAAGGCAGATAAAAGCAACAGAATAAATATGATAACAATGTTTAGCACGATAGAATTTGTCGCGTCACCGGGCTCCAAAAAAAATCACTCCAATCAAAATATAATAAAAGTATGATGTCTGGGGGCAAATGGTCTTTGTCCCCAGATACCTGCAAATTGCTCCATTGCTTTGCAATTTCCATAATACTATTGTATTGGAAAATACAAGTTTTGTCAAATTAACTTAATGCCTGACGTTTTCTCGCCATTTCATCACTATCCAGATATTCATCATAAGTAGTCACCTTATCAATCATTCCATTTGGTGTGAGTTCAATGATGCGGTTTGCTATGGTCTGGATAAACTGATGGTCCTGGGAGGTAAAGAGGACGATTCCAGGGAACTTGATCAGTCCGTTGTTGACGGAGGTGATGGATTCCATATCCAGATGGTTTGTAGGTTCATCCATAATGAGGGCATTGGCGCCCAGCATCATCATCTTGGAGAGCATGACTCTTACCTTTTCACCACCAGAGAGGACATTTACTTTTTTCAATCCGTCATCGCCGGAAAACAGCATACGTCCCAGGAAACCACGTACATAGGTAGCGTCCTTTTCAGGAGAATATGGCATCAGCCAGTCTACGATGGTATCTGTTCCAGCAAAATCTTTGGTGTTATCCTTCGGGAAATACGCCTGGCTGGTAGTGATTCCCCATTTATAATCGCCTTCGTCCGGTTCCATTTCACCAGCAAGGATCTGGAAAAGGGTCGTGGCAGCGATGCCATACGAGCCTACAAAAGCGATTTTATCGTCGTGTCCAACCGTGAAAGAAACATTATCAAGAACTTTCTCTCCATCAATCGTTTTGGAAAGGTTTGTTACAGTCAGAACTTCATTTCCGATCTCGCGATCTGGTTTAAAATCTACATAAGGATATTTTCTGCTGGAAGGACGAAGGGTATCAAGTTCAATTTTCTCCAGGGCGCGTTTACGAGAGGTTGCCTGTTTGGATTTGGAGGCATTGGCGCTGAAACGCTGAATAAATTCCTGAAGTTCTTTGATCTTTTCTTCTTTCTTTTTGTTGGCTTCTTTCATCTGTTTGATCATAAGCTGGCTGGATTCATACCAGAAATCATAGTTGCCCGCATAAAGCTGCATCTTTGCGTAGTCGATATCCACCGTATGGGTACACACTTTATTAAGAAAATAGCGGTCGTGGGAGACTACGATAATGGTATTCTCAAAATTGATGAGAAATTCTTCCAGCCAACGGATCGCATCCAGATCCAGGTGATTGGTAGGCTCATCCAGTAAAAGAATATCTGGGTTGCCGAACAGGGCTCTGGCCAGAAGTACTTTGACTTTTTCACTTCCGGATAACTCACTCATCTGTTTGTAATGGAGTTCTGTATCGATATTGAGTCCGTTGAGAAGGGTAGCAGCATCAGATTCTGCTTCCCAGCCGTTCATCGTGGCAAAGTCTGCCTCTAACTCACTGGCACGGATTCCGTCCTCCTCGGTGAAATCTTCTTTTGCATAAATCGCGTCCTTTTCCTTCATAATATCATAGAGACGCTGATTTCCCATGATGACGGTGTCCAGAACGACGCAGTCATCGTATTTAAAATGATCCTGTTCTAAAACGGAAAGACGTTCGCCCGGTGTAGTAATGATCTCCCCCTGGGTAGGTTCCAGTTCTCCGGAAAGGATTTTTAAAAAGGTAGATTTGCCGGCGCCATTGGCACCAATGATACCGTAGCAGTTCCCCTCGGTAAATTTTATATTGACTTCTTCAAAAAGCGCTTTTTTGCCAAAACGCAGTGTTATATTGCTAGCCTGAATCATTTTTTTCCTCCATTACAATTCTTTATATATTTTTTTACATTAACACTCACTATTTTACTAGAAAACTGTGATTTTGCAAGCGTTTTTGTAATATTTGCGATTCTTTTTCACTTGTGATTGCATTTCAACTATGCTAAAATAAAACTGTGGCAGTCAGTAGAATAACAATTAAGGATGACAGAATGGATGAATACGATTGAAAATGGACAAATTACGATAAAAAAAGCGAGTAATGTGAGAGAGGGAGTTTTTCTTTCGGAATCCAGGAAAAGTGCTGAGATCACAATCTGGTGCAGAGATGCAAAGAATTGTAAGCTCTGCCTGTATGAAGAAAATAAGCTACGGCATAAGATACCGATGTTTTCCATGGAAGAAATGGGAGCACCAGATCTGTTCAGTGTCCGGTTGGAGGGAAAGGAACTGGCAGATTTCTTGAATCGTTTTGAATATACTTTTGAGGCAGACCGCCGGATCGTTAACGATCCCTATATGCGCGCCGCCGCGGGAAGAGATGTATTTGGTAAAAAACCAGGGAAACTCAGGGGGAGATTTTGCCTGGAATCCTTTGACTGGAGTGGTGAAAACAGAGTTTCCATCCCTTACGAGGACATGATTTTGTACCAGTGTCATTTGCGGGGCTACACCAGGCACAGCAGCTCTAAAGTGAAACATCCGGGAACCTTTGCCGGGTTTTGCGAAAAAATTCCTTATATGAAAGAGCTGGGAGTCAATACGATATTATTTCTTCCCCTTTATGATTTCAATGAGCAGATGTATGCAGATGAGAAAAAGATCAATTACTGGGGATATACTGGTGATGCCTGCTATTTTGCCCCCAAAGCTTCCTATGCAGTGGAAGGTGCGGATGCTGTGTGGGAAATGAAGCAGATGATAAAAACTCTGCATCAAAACGGGATGAATCTTTTTCTGGATATGCATTTTGTGGACCGCTCTCCTGAATTTATACTGAGATGTCTGGTATACTATGTGACAGAATTTCATGTAGATGGTTTTTTGGTCAATTCGGAGGTGGTCTCGGAGGAGTGGCTGCTGGCTGATCCATTTCTTCGGAACTGCAAATTTTTGAGCAGTGATTGGAAAAGGACAGAATGGGTAGGCGGCGAGAGGAAATTTGCCCGGTTTAGCGATGAATATATGACTGTTGCAAGGCGGTATCTTAAAAGTGATGAGGGGCAGGTGGGTGATTTTTACCAGTGTTTCTGCAAGGATGAAAAGGAGATGGGCCGGATTCACTATATCACACAGAAAAATGGATTTACACTGAGGGATCTGGTTTCCTATGATGTGAAGCACAATGAGGCAAATGGTGAGAGGAACACAGACGGGACAGAATTTAATTACAGTTGGAATTGCGGACAGGAGGGAGTGAGCCGTAAAAGAGTGGTAAATCAGATGCGGCTGCGGCAGACAAAGAATGCACTCTGTATGCTGTTTTTAGGACTTGCCACTCCGATGCTTTTAGCAGGAGATGAGTTTGGCAGAACTCAGAAAGGAAATAATAATGCCTATTGCCAGGATAATGCCTCCACCTGGCTGGACTGGAGTCTGCTTGAAAAAAATCAACAGATTTATGAATTTTGTCATCGACTAATCCAGTTTCGGAAGGATCATCTGCTCTATCAGCGCCATGATGTCCTGAGTGGAATGGACACGCTGGGAGTAGGTGCGCCGGGGGTATCCTGCCATGGGATTGAACCTTGGGAAGCAAATTTTTCTTATTATAGCAGAGAAGTGGGAGTTTTGTTCTATGGGACCTATTATGGTGGAAAATCTTTATATATCGTGTTTAATTTTCACTGGGATGCCCATGAATTTTTTCTCCCGGTGATTAATACGACGAAGAAATGGAACGTGATTCTGGATACGGATGATGAAAAGCAGGAAAAAAGTAATTTGATAAAATATATGGTTTCACCGCGGTCTGTGGTGGTGTTTGAAAGTCTGGAATAAACGATGAATCAATAGCTCGACAGAAAAACGTGGGCTTCAAAGTGTGCCACAGGTAAAACTGCTCTGTAGCAGAGAACTTCCATTAATAAAGAAAAGCGCCAGATTCAGCAGGTTCTGACGCTTTTCTCTGCCCGACAGCATGGCCGGACGCCTCATTCCGATTCGCTCGAGGTTACATAAAGTTATGATCAGCTGCGATCGGGTCAAACAGATCTAGTTTACAGTGTTTGTTGTCTGAAAAATGTTTGCAGGTCGTACAGGAAACCTCCACATCACCAGATTTATTTGTACACTTACAGCAGTCTTTTACGGCATAAGAACTGCAGTTTTTTGCTACATTTTTATAGGTTGATTCACTTGCTCTCATAGTGTTTTCTCCT
>JAAVZE010000136.1 GCA_022791495.1 Eubacterium sp. | reverse complement strand
TGATTTTCTCATCTCTGGTAAATGAAGAAATGAAACGCAAGGGAGAGGCACTGGGTGTAGATGCACAGCTGTCAAAACCTGAGATTGGAAGACTAGTAAGACAGCTTGACCTGTTGTTAAATTAGTTTGATAACCTGAGGCAGATTTATATCGGTGTTGTTAAGCTAAAAGAATTTGTTAGAAAAGGAAAAGCTGCGTTTGTTCATTTGCCAGACGCAGTTTTTTTAGAAGGTTTGTGACTGTGTGCTGCCGGCATAAACAAACAAAATATAAATTAAGTTTTGGTTTCTTTGGCGTCAGGCCAAACTGCCAATTATTTAATATATTGTATTGACAATATTTGAAAAATGCAGCACAGAAATGAGGATAATTATGGGAAGTTCAGAAAAAGAGGGAGAAAATTATCTGGATACACTTTTGAATTCAGTTGCGCCGGACTGGGAAGAAACATCGGAATCACCGATGAAGTCTGATCAGGTGGATTCGGCTGCTTCAAGATCAAGTCAGGAGGATTCCTCAGAGGACAAAACTTTGGAAGATGCCATTGCGATCCTGAATGATCTTCCAGATATGGATGGGGCATTGGAGCTCTCCGAGAATCCAGAAGAGGATATGGATGAGCTGTTTGGACTTTTGGCAGATCTCGGAGTTGACCCGGATGAACCGGAGCCGGAAGCGTCAGGCGATGAGGTTCCGGAGGCTGTGCTGCCAGACCTGGACAGTGTAGAGGGACTTTCTGACGATATGGAAACAGAAGAAATCATGACAGACCCTGTCATGACTGAGGACATATTGACTGAGGACATATTGACTGAGGACATCAGCGAACAAGAGGCGTCCCAGGAAGAACTGGAAGAAGAACCACAGGCACAGGAAGACGATATTCCTTTTTCTATTGACAGTTTTCCGGAAGAAGAGACAGAAAAAACAGAAGACGCACAGGACTTTGGTGGTATTGATATACCAGATATACCAGAACAGCCAGCGGAACCAGAGGAAGAGACCGGGGTGGAGGATTCGTTTATCGACCTTTCTGCGGATCTTTTTCAGGACTTTTCTGAAGAACCGCAGCCGGAAGAAGATGTATCGGTTTCAGAAGATTCTCTGGCAGTTGACGATATCTTCCAGGATGCGCTGGCGGCAGTTGGCTACAGCGAAAATGAAAAGGAAGAAGAGGGAGTGGGAGACGACGTTTTCGCCATGGATGATATGGGTGGTCTCATGGATCATGAAGAGGAAGGTGTATCTTCTGTTCCAGCAGCCGAACCGGTTGTCAGGAAGGAGAAAAAGGGACCAGGATTTTTTCAGAGGATATTTGGCAATGTAATTACAGATTCGACGGCGGATGAAGAAGAAAAAGAGCGTCAGAGAGAAGCAGAGCTGAAACAGAAGAAAGAAGAAAAGAAAGCAGAAAAGAAACAGAAGGCAGAGGTGACAAAAGAGGAAAAGGCACAGGCTGCCCAGGAGAAGAAGGAACATAAAAAGCAGCTGAAGGCGGAACAGGCGGCGAAAAAGGCGGAAGAAAAGAAACGCAAAAAAGAAGAGCGTCTGGCTAGAGCTGCCCAGGAGACAGAGGTGGTGGGCAAGATTAATCCCGTGGGTGCCACCATTGTTATCATTTTGTTTGTGACGATCGGGATAATTGCCATTCTGGGAACCAATATGTTAGGGCGAAGAAGTAATCTTGGTAATGCGGAGAATTATTTTGCCAATGAAGATTACATCCGGGCATACGATGCTATCAACAGCGTGAAACTGAAAGAAAAGGACGAGACACTGTTTCGCAGGATCCGTATCTGCTGTCAGCTTCAGAAGGAGGTCCGCTCATTTTCTAATTACAACACGATGGGAATGAAGGTGGAGGCACTGGATTCACTGTTAAAAGGCATGAGATTGTATGAAGAGAATGTTTCGGAGGCGCAGGAACTACAGATTCAGCCTGCTTATGAAAAACTGAAAAATGAGCTTCTGGCTGGGCTCAGTGAGAATTTTGGTATGGGAGAAAAAGAGGTCAGTGAACTTCTTGCCATTCCGGATCAGGCACAGTATACCTTGAGGCTTCAGCAGATTACAGGAGCATAGTTTGGAGGAAAGACAGAATGATAGCGATCGTAGATTATGATGCTGGAAATATCAAAAGTGTTGAGAAGGCATTACAGTATTTGGGCGAGGAGCCGGTGGTGACCAGAGATGCCGGAGCCCTTAACCAGGCGGATAAGGTTATCGTGCCGGGAGTGGGTGCTTTCGGGGATGCTATGGGAAAGATGCGCCAGTATAATTTGGTGGAAGTTCTCCGAAATATTGCTGCCAGGGAGACTCCAATCCTTGGAATCTGCCTGGGACTGCATTTGTTTTTTCAAAGCAGTGAAGAGTCTGCCGGGGTAGAAGGGCTGTCTCTTCTTCCTGGAAGGATCGTGAAAATTCCTGATCAAGAGGGGATTAAGATTCCCCATATGGGCTGGAATTCCATACAGATCAATCCCAAATCGAGGCTGTTTCAGGGGATTCCACAGGATTCATATGTATATTTTGTCCATTCCTATTATCTGAGAGCAGAAAGACCAGAAGATGTGGCGGCGACGACGGACTATGTGGTAAATATTCATGCTGCTGCAGAACATGGCAATGTATTTGCCACCCAGTTTCATCCAGAAAAGAGCGGGGAAGTGGGTCTGCAGATTTTGAAAAATTTTATTAATTTTTAGTTGTTACAGCTGATGGAAAAAATGGTTGATTTCAGAGAAAGGACTGGTGGCATAGATGTTTACAAAACGAATTATTCCCTGTCTGGATGTGAAAGACGGACGGGTTGTGAAGGGAATAAATTTTGTGGATCTCCGGGATGCCGGAGATCCTGTGTCGGTAGCGGCAGTTTATGATAAGGCGGGGGCAGACGAGTTAGTTTTCCTTGATATTACTGCTTCAAGCGACGTCAGAGATATCAAAGTAAATATGGTGAGAAAAGTAGCAGAGACCGTATTTATCCCTTTTACCGTGGGAGGAGGGATAAGGACCATAGAGGATTTCAAAATGATATTGCGGGAGGGTGCCGATAAGGTATCAGTGAATTCAGCGGCAATTTTAAATCCAGAGCTTGTCTCTGAGGCGGCGGATAAATTTGGCAGCCAGTGCGTCGTGGTTGCCATTGATGCCAAGAAGAGGACAGAGGGAAGTGGATGGTCTATCTACAAAAATGGCGGACGCGTAGATATGGGGATCGACGCCGTTGAGTGGGCGATGAAGGCAGAACGTCTTGGCGCTGGAGAGATCCTTCTCACGAGTATGGATTGCGATGGCACAAAGGATGGATATGATGTCGAATTGACGCGGACGATCTCTGAAAATGTATCCATTCCGGTGATCGCTTCCGGAGGGGCTGGGAAAAAGGATCATTTTCTGGAGGTATTGACAGAGGGGAAGGCGGATGCCGTGCTGGCGGCATCGCTGTTTCATTTTAATGAGCTTCAGATCAGGGCTCTGAAACAATATTTGTCAGAACGAAAAATCAGTGTCAGGTTGTAAAGTCAAGCAAAGGAGAAAAAGATGGCTGGTTTAACAGGAGAATGGGAAAAAGCCCTTTCAGAAGAATTTACAAAAGATTATTATAAGAATTTATTTTTATTCATCCGTCAGGAGTATGCCAAAGTGCCGGTATATCCGAAGGCAGGAGACATTTTTAACGCGTTTCACCTAACTCCTTTGGAAAAAGTCAAGGTAGTTATTATCGGACAGGATCCCTACCACAATCCGGGACAGGCTCACGGACTTTGTTTTTCAGTGAAGCCGGGAGTGGATATCCCGCCTTCACTTGTCAATATTTATCAGGAGCTTCAGGACGATCTGGGGTGTCAGATACCCAATAATGGGTACCTGAACGAATGGGCGGAGCAGGGTGTTCTGTTATTGAATACGGTTCTTACGGTACAGGCTCATAAACCAATGTCCCACCGGGGTGTGGGCTGGGAAGAGTTTACCAATGCAGTGATCAGGAAAGTAAATGAGATCGATCGGCCGGTGGTATTTATTCTCTGGGGGAAACCGGCGCAGGAAAAAGCAAAAATGCTTGATAATCCGAATCATCTGATCCTAAAGGCACCGCATCCAAGTCCACTGTCTGCATACAGGGGATTTTTTGGGAGCCGTCCTTTTAGTCAGACCAATGCCTTTTTGGAGCAGCATGGGGTGGACCCGGTAAACTGGCAGATATCAGATCGGTAAAAGGAGAAGGGAAGAAATGATGCAGAACAAGTTAGAAAAAATATTAGAGGAAGTAGGGAAGGTGATCAAGGGAAAAGCTGCCGAAAAGGAGATGATTTTGGCAGCCATCCTTGCCGAAGGACATATTTTGTTGGATGATATACCAGGGGTGGGGAAGACAAGCCTGGCCATGGCATTTTCTAAAGCGATGGAGATGCAGGCAAACCGAATGCAGTTTACGTCAGATGTACTTCCCTCTGACGTAGTGGGATTCAATATTATAAAACCAGACGGATCCAAAGAGTATCAGAGTGGAATTATTCTTTGTAACTTGTTTTTAGCTGATGAAATCAACCGGGCTTCTTCCAAGACCCAGTCGGCGCTGTTAGAGGTGATGGAAGAAGGAAAAGTGACGGTAGATGGTATTACCACGCCGGCGCCGAAGCCTTTTGTGGTGATGGCTACTGAAAATCCAGCAGGTTCTGTGGGAACCCAAATGCTGCCGGATTCCCAGGTGGATCGTTTTATGATCTGCCTGACCCTGGGGTATCCATCCCATAATGAAGAAGTGATGATCCTGAAAGAACGGCAGGGCATCAATCCCATTGATTCGGTGATTCAAGTCGTAGACCGGCAGGAATTGCTGCAGATGCAGCAGATGGTAAAAGCCATTCATCTGAATGAAGAGATGTATGATTATGTTGTGAAGCTGGCAAATGAGACCAGAACTCATTCCCTGCTGACCCAGGGACTCAGTCCAAGAGGGACCATTGCCCTGATGGATCTTAGCAAGGCGGTAGCTTTTATGGAAGGAAGAGATTGTGTGTTTCCAGAGGATGTCAGAAAGGCCTTTCCCTATGTGGCGAGACACCGTATTTACCTGACTGTGAAGGCAAAGATGGAGAAAAATGATAAAGATGGGATCATTAAAGAGGTATTAAACCGTGTGAAGGCGGTGGAAAAACACTGACTGGCAGCTGTTGAGGCAGGATAAAGGGGGATATTATGTGGATAAGCTGGCTGATCTATATTTTGAGTCTTGCGGCATATTCTCTGTTTACGATTCTATATGGTAAGCAGAGCACGTTTATTATATTGTTTGTGATAGTATTTGTACCGCTGCTCTATTCACTGCTGACATGGTTTCTGGTAAGGAGAGGTTGCAGAGCTTATTTTGAGACGGATTCGATGACTCTGGAAAAGAATAAAAAGACAGAGATCATTGTGAAACTGGAGTGTTTATCAGGGCTCTGTACGGGAAACGGTGTAAGAGTTTATATATCTATATATAATGGAATGAGAAAAAGGATTTTTAGAGGCCGAAAAAAATTGCATCTTATGTCAGAAGAGCAGACTGCTGTGTTTGAATTCGTGCCAAAATACAGTGGAGTCCATAAAATAGTTCTGGAAAAAGTCAGAGTGTACAGTGGTTTTTCTCTTTTTTGTTCTACGGTTCATCCAGAGGAACAATTATCTTTTATGATCATGCCGGAATATAAAGAGTTTCCCGTTGAGACAGGTTTTATCCATGAAGAAAATGAAGGGGAGAGTGAACAGTTTTCGGAGAGAAAGCCGGGAAATGATACATCTGAACTCTATGATATCCGTTCATACCGTCCCGGGGATAAGATGAATCGGATCAACTGGAAATTTTCGGCGAAAAATGACGAGCTTATGGTGCAGGATTATGGGTTTCCCATCGCTTGTGATCTAGCAGTTTTTTTTGATGTGTCAGCGGAGAAGGATCTTCAGAGGATCGAGAATGCTTTGGAAATACTGTATTACCTGATGTCTTATTTTACCCTGGCTAAAAAATTATTTTACGTGATATGGAAGGACAGTAAAGAACAGCAGGTGAAGCGCAGAATGGTTTCCGGAAGTGAAGATATTTATGAGGTGTTTCAGGAGTTGTTTTGTACGGAAATGACAGATGGGAAGGTTTGTATGGAAGACATGTACAGTGCGCAGTTTGAGGGTGAATTTTTGTCCAGCAGTATATTTATTTATGGGGGCAGAGATGATTTGGAGGATGATGAGTACCTGCGAATGAAACTTCGTACGGATATGCTGGAGCTGATACATGTGTGACCAGTTTTTAAACAGAGGGGGATATGAATTGTGCGCAAAAGATTACAGCTCATACCATTGGTGCTGCTTCTGATATGCAGCGGAACGAGCATGTCCAGTGGTCTCTATTTTTTTGAGGTAAAAGATATCATATATTTGATCCATGTATTTTTAGTGGCACTGGTATTTTATTGTGCCAGACATTTTATTGGTGTGCGCAGGCATAGGGAATTGTACTGCCTGGGAATATCCCTGGCTGCATTGTCCCTGTGTTTTTTTGCCCTCAGAAAATTTTTGATGCCTGGGTTTCGGGCATTGTATAATCAGATATCGGATAATGCATTTTTGACTGCCGGTATAGAACTTGGTCAGTGGAAGAATCCGGAAAGTGAATATGTGGGACTGGCAATCTGTCAGATCGTAGCTTTGATCACAGCTCTTTCTCTCTATTTTTTTGAGACGAAAAAGCCTGTGGCAGTTACATTGCTGCCTTCTTTTCTGGTGTTTATGCTGCCTATTCTTATCGATGGTGTGCCCTATGAAGCGTGCGTGATCGTATATGGAATGTCATTTATCATATTTGCGGGGATGGGGCGCTATGGTGGGAATGCAATCAAATTATTTTTTTTATTGGGAATTGTCCTTCTGGCAGGCGGGGCGTCAGTGGCTTCATTTTCCTGGGGGGATGTTGCCCCGGTGATACAGGAATGCAGGGAGAAGATCTTAGTCAGTGGAAGTGGTGTCCCTCAGCAGGGAAATGAAAAAATAGGGAAGAAGAAGGAACAGTTGATTTGTTATGGACAGTTCAGCCAGGCAGGAAATATATATTATAATGGTACTGTGGAGCTCTATGTGACTAAGGTGTCTGAGTTTTTTTTAAAGGACAAATTATTTCTCCGGGGATTTATCGGTAATACCTTTAAGAATAATTTATGGTATGGATCGCCTATGAAAGATTCCTTTGACCTTCGTGGAATGGCATATGAACGGGAAAGCAGCATTGAGATCGAGAATGCCTACGATCTAGGGAATTATGTAGCCTATGCGTTAGACGGTGAGAAGGATTGGTTTGGTTTATCAGTTACGGAGATTCCGTCCAGCTATAAGGGAAAATTTAATAAAAAGACTTTGAAGGTAGACAAGTATCTCAGGAATCGGATCCAGAAAGAGATTCTTGGAGATAAAAAGATGAAATATGCATATGAAGTGGTGGATTTTATAATAGATCTGTTTAATAAGAATTATAAATATACTTTGAGACCAGGAATGATAGAAGATGACAAAAATGAAATTGTGAAGTTTTTGTTTGAAAGAAAGACCGGGTACTGCACCCATTTCGCTTCTTCTGCTGTTATGATACTGCGGACAGCAGGCATACCGGCACGGCTGGCGCAGGGTTATATGATCAGTGGACACCGGATCAATACCAATAAGAAAACCAGTATCCGTGACAGCAACGCCCACGCCTGGGTGGAGTATTATGTGGATCAGCTGGGATGGATACCAGTGGATGTTACTCCTAGTTCTACGGATGCCCGCGCTTTGGCTGGGCGGGATCCTGATAGTGGTCAGTCGGAGGCAGATCAGGATGAGAAAGAGGCTAAGAAGCCGAAAGTGACAGAACAGCCGGATAAGGAGGATAAAGCAGAAAAAGCAGGTGAAGATAAGAAAAAAGATGTGTCTGGGGAACAGGAGGAAGTTCCTCCCAGCGAGTCCTATCTCGTCTTTAGAATGGTGCTGATTGTCCTGTTATTCATATGTCTTACCCTGGCTTCTGTCTGGTTTCGTTATCTGTGGAAGTACCGCTGTATGAAGAGAACCTTTGTGGAGGAGGAGGCCTGCCAGAAGCTTTTATGTCTTAATGATAATATGAAAGGGATTTGGCGGATGATGGGAGTAAAGTGGGTGTATACCGACAGTAAAGAGCTGATGAAACAAATTTTACATAAAACACAGAAATATTATGTTTTTAGTGATTCCAGCGAATTAAGGGAACTTCAGGAACAGATCCGCGGGTATGTGCTGGGTGTATACCGAAGCCGGTATAGTGCAGGTGGGATACTGGATGAAGAATATATCCTATGTCAAAAGTACATCACACAACTTCTTCTAAATATCAGAAACCAGGGAGAAGGTAAGTTGTGGAGAAGAATGAAAAGGCAGAATATAACCAAAATTTTAGTAAAGAGAGGAAAACGAAGATGGATCAGAATAAATTAGCGGCAAGAAAAAATCTTGCTGAGACAATGATCAAAAACCTTGCAAAGCGGAATATGGAAGGATATTTTGCAGAGACAAAGGAAGAGGCGGTGGGGCTTATTATGGAAAAATTCCTCACGGCAGGAAAGACCGTATGCTTTGGTGGTTCCATGAGCCTGACAGAATCGGGACTTATGGCTGCCATTGTAGAGGGAGATTGTGTACTTTATGACCGGACGAAGGCGGTGACACCGGAAGAGTTAAAAGATATAAAGGCAAAAATGATCAACAGTGACTATTTTCTTATGAGTACCAATGCCATTACGGTGGAAGGAGAACTGGTTAACATCGATGGAAAGGGGAACCGTGTTTCCTATCTGTGCTATGGTCCGGAACATGTCATCATCCTTGCGGGGATGAATAAAGTGGTGAGTACAGTGGAAGATGGATTCCGCCGGGTGAGGGATATTGCTTCTCCACCCAATACGGTGCGCCTTAATAAAAATACTCCCTGTGCGAAAACTGGGCGCTGCGGTGACTGTTACAGTGAGGATTGTATCTGTTCTCAGATTGTGGTCACCCGGAGAAGTGGAGAAAAAAACCGGATCAAGGTAGTACTGGTCGCTGAAGAGCTGGGATACTGATCTTATGGGAAAACGATTATTTATTGCGGAGAAGCCCAGTGTGGCCCAGGAATTTGCGCGGGTTCTCGGTGTCAGAGGAAGAAGAGGAGATGGATTTATCGAATCGGAGGATACGGTGGTGACCTGGTGCGTGGGACATCTGGTGACGATGAGTTATCCTGAGGTGTATGATCCGGTATATGCCAGATGGGCCTTTGAAACCCTGCCCTTTTTGCCGGAGGATTTTAGGTATGAAGTCATTCCAAATGTAAAAAAACAGTTTGAAACGGTGAAGGGGCTTCTTCTCCGGGCAGACGTGGAAGAGATCTACGTCTGTACCGATTCTGGGCGTGAGGGCGAATATATATACCGGCTGGTGGACCAGATGGCACAGGTTCCGGATACAAAAAAGAAATACCGGGTATGGATCGATTCCCAGACAGAAGATGAGATCCTGCGGGGAATCCGGGAGGCAAAACCTCTGATAGAATATGATAATCTCGGTGCTTCCGCTTATCTGAGGGCAAAGGAAGACTATCTTATGGGAATCAATTTTTCCAGGGCGCTGTCTCTCAAGTATGGAGGCTGGCTCAATGACAGCGTAGAGGGAAAAAAATGGACTTCTGTATCAGTGGGACGGGTGATGACCTGTGTCCTTGGTATGGTGGTCACGAGGGAATGGGAGATCCGCAAATTTGTGAAGACGCCATTTTACCGGGTGATCGGCAGTTTTGCGCCCCAGCTGCCAAAACGGGAAGACGATCAGGTGGCGGAGGAAGAAAAATCTCTTCCTGTGCTGGATGGGGAGTGGAAGGTGACGGAAGAGTCAAGATACTTCCAATCGCCCAAGCTCTATAAGGAAAATGGTTTCCGGGAGGAGGAGACGGCGAAGGAGCTTTCTTCATCCATGACGGACCAGGACAGACAGGCTGTCTTGGAAAAAATAGAAAAAAAGAAGGAAAAGAAGAATCCGCCCCTTCTGTTTAATCTGGCGGAGCTGCAGAACCTGTCCTCCAAACTGTTTAAGATCAGTCCAGACGAAACACTCCAGGTAGTGCAGGAACTATATGAGAAGAAACTGGTCACTTATCCCCGTACTGACGCCAGAGTGCTGAGCAGCGCGGTGGCGAAAGAGATCACCAAAAATCTGAAAGGACTGCAGGGTTATGAGCTGGCACTTCCCTATCTCCGCCAGATCGCAGAGATGAAAAGCCATGAGAAGCTTGCGAAGACCAGATATGTGGACGATAAGAAGATCACAGACCACTATGCCATCATTCCGACGGGGCAGGGACTGGGTGCTCTCAAATCATTGAAACCTGTGGCGGCAAAGATGTATGAGGTGATTGTCCGTCGTTTTTTGAGCATTTTTTATCCTCCGGCAGTGTATCAGAAGATCAATGTGGTGCTGGCAGTGGAAAATCCCCAGAAAGAAAAAAAATATACGGAGCGGTTTTATACATCGGCGAAAGTTCTTATCGAGGAAGGATTTTTAGCAGTAACGGAATATTCTTTTTCCAACAAAAAGAAGAACGGAAACTCCGAAGGCGGTGACGAGGAATCGCCAGAATCCGGAAAGAAGGAGGTCGAAGGGACGCAATCGGCAGGCAGCACAGAAGCTCTGCGAATGCTTCTTCCCCATCTCAAAAAGGGGATGAAACTGCCAGTGGTTTCCATGAAGATTAAGGAGGGGGAGACCTCCCCGCCGAAGCGCTACAATTCCGGTTCCATGATCCTTGCCATGGAGAACGCGGGGCAGCTTATCGAAGATGAGGAACTGAGGGCGCTGATCAAAAGCAGCGGTATCGGAACCAGTGCTACCAGGGCAGAAATCCTTAAAAAATTGTTTCACATTTCTTATCTGAAGCTGAATAAAAAGACACAGATCATAACACCTACCCTAAAAGGGGAGTTGGTGTGTGGAATCGTGAGATATGCCATTCCTGCTATGCTGAGCCCCAAACTGACAGCCAGTTGGGAGAAGGGGCTGGGCGGCGTGGCAGAAGGAGAGATCGGTGAGGAAGAGTATATGGATAAACTCACCGGATTTGTCAGACAGCAGGTGGGAAAAGTAAAAGAGACAAACAATATGGCACAGCTTCGCTCATATTATAATATGGCGAAGGAATACTATCCTATGTCAAAAAAATGAAAGGATGCAGAGCATGAAAGTATTGACGAATCAGCAGTTGTTTGAAGATAAGAATACCATCGCATGGGAGCTGATCACCCGTTATGAATATCCCTATGAGGTGCTTCCAGCGATCAGCGATTATATTGTAACACGGGGAGAGAGCCTTCCTGAAGAACGTTATGAGAAACGGGGAGAAAATGTCTGGATCGCCCGAAGCGCTTCTGTGGCGGAGAGTGCCAGCATCACAGGACCTGCGATCATCGATGAGGAGGCAGAGATAAGGCACTGCGCCTTTATCCGCGGCAATGCTATTGTGGGGAAGGGCGCTGTGGTGGGAAACTCCACGGAGCTTAAAAACGTCATCCTATTTGACGGGGTCCAGGTACCCCATTATAATTATGTAGGGGATTCCATTCTCGGCTACAGATCCCATATGGGGGCAGGTTCCATCACTTCCAATGTAAAGTCAGATAAGTCACTGGTGGAGATTCGCTGCGGGGAGGATAAGGTAAAGACTGGATTGAAAAAAATGGGTGCTGTTCTTGGAAGCTTTGTGGAGGTTGGTTGTGGCAGCATTTTGAATCCGGGGACGGTGATCGGGAGCCATACCAATGTATATCCCCTCTCTTCCGTCCGTGGGTATGTGCCAGGAGCAAGTATCTATAAGAAGCAGGGAGAGGTGGTGGAGAAGAATCACAAACCGTGATGTGTGCTTTTCTCAACGGGCTATGTAAAATGCGGAAACTCAAGGATATCCGACGTTGACATTTTTATCAAAATATTGTACGATAATGAGAGAAAATGACGAATAAGAAAGGAGTTACTATCGACATGATTTATTCACAGGAAGTAGAAAACATGTGCCCAGTTGCTCAGGGTGTCAAC
>JAAVZE010000019.1 GCA_022791495.1 Eubacterium sp. | reverse complement strand
TTTCAAATTATGAAGACTATATCCTGCTGACCACCATGCAGTATCAGTTTGCCTATGGAATCTATGTGGGACTACTGAATTATCTGGGGCTGCCACAGTTATAACAATTCATGATGCCGTCGAGCTACCCCTGGAAGCAGCAAGAGGATGTCCCCAGACTATGATGGTTCAAATCCACATAGCGGGGCATCCTCTCTTTTCATGTCTCTGACATTCATTTTTCAGTTCTTTAATATTATAACACTTCCGCACCACTGATGGCAAAATAAGCAAATACGATGATCCCCAGCACGATCCTGTAATACCCGAAGCATTTAAAATCATGGCGGCGGATATATCCCATCAGGAACTTGATCACGAAGAGGGATACGATAAAAGCCACCAGCATTCCGATCAGAAGAGTGGTTACTGCCATCGGTCCATAGCTCAGGCCATCGGAGATACTCTTTATGATTTTCAGCAGGCTGGCTCCAAACATAACTGGAATCGCCAGATAAAAAGTAAATTCTGCCGCCACTCCCCTGGACACCCCGATGATCAACGCACCGATTATGGTGGCGCCGGAACGGGATGTTCCCGGTATAATCGCTGCCAAAAGCTGGAAGATACCGATGATCAGTGCGGTCTGATAGGTCAGTTCCTGTACGGAGGAAATGACAGGACGCCTGCCTTTGTTCCAGTTCTCCACCAGAATAAACAGAACACCATAGATGATCAGCGCCCCCGCCACAACGATCTGATTATAAAACATTTCATTGATCACATCATCAAAAAGGACGCCGATAACTGCTGCCGGTATGGTCGCCACAAGGATCTTAAACCACATCTGCATGATATCCATCTTCACCACAGGTTCATTTTTTTTCGGACGCAGGTTAAATGGAAATATTTTCTTCCAGAACAAAAGGACCACCGCCATAATGGCTCCCAGCTGTACTACCACCAAAAACATCTCTGTAAATTTATCGTCTGAAAAAGTCAAAAACTGGTTTACCAGTATCATATGTCCGGTACTGCTCACAGGAAGCCATTCTGTAATTCCCTCTACGATTCCCAGGATCACAGACACCAGTATATCAAATATTTTCATGTATAGTTCCCCCTTGTTCTCTCTGTTAAGTAACGGTTTGATTCCGTTATCCGGTAAGATTCAAACCTGCTTGACGTCAGCCACTATTCTATCATAATTCCTCCCCTAAAACAAGATATCTGCATTATTTATTGCAAAAAAAACTTTAATATAGTAAAATGGTTGTGTATTTTGCAAAACAAAAGATATCTGGGGGGATATTTCATAAATGAATAAAGTGATTCAAAAAATCATTCCGCTTTATGGTATATTGCCGCTGTTGTGCGCTTTCGGTCTGAATATGATTGTGTACAGTGGTGCTATGAGTATATGTGCCGGATGGAAACATTATGACCTCACAACATCCTTTGACCGGATGGTTCCACTGGTACCCTGGTGGATGTATATTTATTTTGGATGCTACCTGTTCTGGGTGGTCAACTACATCATGGTGGCACGGATTCACAAGGACGACCCATCCGAATTTTACCGTTTTGTCACCACAGATATGATGTCCCGTGTCATATGCGGCCTTTTCTTTTTCCTTATGCCGACGACAAATGTCCGGCCAGAGGTGGTCGGTACAACCTTTGCCGATGATCTGCTGCGTTTTCTGTACCAAATCGATCAGCCAGCCAATCTGTTCCCATCCATTCACTGCCTGGTGAGCTGGATGTGTTATATCGGAATCCGGGGAAATAACAAGATTCCAGCGTGGTATCGGGGGTTTTCCTGTATCTTCGCCCTGCTGGTGGTGATCTCTACCCAGACTACCAAACAGCACTATATCGTAGATGCAGTGGCAGGACTTCTCATCGCAGAGATTTTGTATGCCCTGAATAAACGCATTACTGCCTATCGGTATGTACAGCGTTTTTTTGACCACATTCATTTAAAACTAGGTTTTATAAGTAAGGAGAACACCATTGAATAAGCTGAAAAAAAATGTGCTGAATATTGCCTTTTTGATTTTGCTTCTAGCACTTACTCTCTGGCTCATTTTTCGCGATGAAGACCTGGATCCTGTCCTGTCTGCACTGAAAAGCGTGCCAGTCCTATATATTATCGCGGGACTTATTCTCGTCGTTCTTTACGTGTGCGGGGAATCGGTTATCATCAAATATTTGCTTTCTGCCGTGAAGATAAAGGCTCCACTCATTAACTGCATACGGTATTCCTTTGTAGGGTTCTTTTTCAGCTGTATCACTCCCTCTGCCACCGGCGGACAGCCTGCGCAGATCTTCTATATGAAACGGCAGAAGATCGATATCCCGACGGCCACCATCATCCTTATGCTGGTGACCATCGAATACAAATTTGTGCTGGTCTTTATTGGACTTCTTCTGGCAGTATTCGGACAGGGGCTGGTTCAATCCATGACAGTAGAAGCGCAGTTTTATCTTTATCTGGGCCTGGGCTTAAATGTCTTCTGCGTCACTTTTATGAGTCTGCTGGTGTTCCTGCCAGACAGCGCGCGCTTTCTGATCACGAAAGGGTTTGTATTTCTTCAGAAGCTTCATCTGATGAAAAATAAGAACAACCGCATGGAACGGCTTCAGGCATCGATGGATCACTACAAAAGAGCTTCTGTTTTTCTCCGGGAAAACAAACTGGTGATCTTTCACACAACGGTGATCACTTTTATACAACGTATACTTTTATTTTTCGTAACATACGTTGTATATAGAAGTTTTGGACTAAATGGATATTCTGCCCTGACCGTAACGCTGCTACAGGCGGCGATCTCTATCTCTGTGGATATGCTTCCCCTTCCAGGAGGTATGGGCATCAGCGAGCGGCTGTTTTTACAGATCTTTACACCCGTATTTGGAACCACTGCACTTACCCTCTCCGGTATGCTGATGAGTCGTGGAATCAGCTATTATATGCTGATCATCATCAGCGGGATCGTAACGTGCATCACACATATGACAGTCAGGGGAGAGGCCCCTGATCAATTGGAGGAGGAGAAAAAATGATAGGCGTTTACAATTACTCGGTGATACTGACGTATCTCGGAGTCGGGCTTTCCATCTTCGGAATGACCCAGGCACTTACCGGCAGCTACGACATTGCCATACTTTGTCTTGCCCTCGCCGGTGCCTGTGATACCTTTGATGGAAAAGTTGCAAGAAGCATGAAAAACAGAACGAAAGAACAAATCATATTCGGAGTACAGATCGATTCCCTGTGCGATGCCATTTGTTTTGGCGTCACTCCCGCGGTCATCGCCTATTCTATGGGGATGAATAATCCTTTCGGAATCGCTGTGGAGATCGTTTTTGTCCTCTGCGGAGTTATCCGGCTCGCCTACTTTAATGTTTTAGAAGAGCTTAAACACGAGGAACCAGAAAAGGAGGACCGCAAATGCTATCACGGTCTCCCTATCACTTCTATTGCCATTCTGTTTCCGATCCTGTATATGTTCCGCCCGCTGGTTTCGGAGCAGCTGTTTTTGACGGCTCTCCCCTTCGCCATGCTCGCTATCGCTTTTTTATATATATTGGATTTTAAATTAAAAAAACCTTCCAACGCCATGGTAGCATTTATCCTTGTATTTATGGGGATTGTCGTTTTGAAAATATTACACATATTCTAAAATAAGATAGGAAAAAAGGGTGAAAAATAATTTTTCACTCTGCAAGTTTGTGCGCGCACGCTCAAACTTGTGAAATGCGCAAAAACCATGCGCGAATGGAGGAAAATCATGAAATATATTGATATAAATGGTAATAAAAAACACGCTGATTCCAGCCAGGACAAGCTGCTGAAGCAAATGTATGCGACACGGACCGGGCGCATGCTTCTACGGCCTCTCGTCACCCCTGTATTCTCAAAGCTGGCGGGTACTTTATTGAATACCCGCATTTCCTGCCGCCTGATCGAGCCCTTCATCCGATCCAATGCCATTGACATGGGCGATTATGAAGAGACAAGCTACCGCAGTTACAATGATTTTTTCACGAGAAAGATAAAAAAGGGAGCCAGGGAGATCTCTGGCAGCAGCTCTGATCTCATAAGCCCCTGTGACTGCTACGCCAGCGCCTATGAGATAACCGAGGATCGGATCCTGACTATAAAAAATGCAAAATATACCCTTTCTTCTCTGCTGCACAGCAAAAGGCTGGCAGCCCGTTTTCAGGGGGGATACGCCCTGATCCTGCGCCTCACTGTCAGTGATTACCATCGGTATACCTACGCCGCTACCGGATGCCAGTCCAAAAATTACCGGATTCCTGGTGTCTTTCACACGGTAAATCCCATCGCAGGGGAGCATTTTCCTATCTATAAGGAAAACAGCCGGGAATATACGGTCATTCACTCCTCCCATCTGGGAGATATTGTACAAATGGAGGTCGGCGCACTGATGGTAGGAAAGATCGTAAATCACAAAGAATCCTGCCCCGTCCTGCGGGGAGAAGAAAAAGGGTATTTTAAATTTGGCGGTTCTACCATCGTCCTTCTTCTTGAAAAGGACGCAGTAACTCTCCGGGAAGATCTTCTGGTAAACACCCTCTCCGGTTATGAGACTCAGCTGCGTCTTGGAAATATCATTGGCAGGTCTAATAAGTTGCTTTAAATTTCTCAGATATCAGTGTGTTTGGACATACTGATATCTTTTCTTTTTAGTAAATACACAATATACTCCACTTCAGCGGTATAACTGCTTGGCCTGCCCAGCAAAAAATCCGCCTCTACTCCCAACACCTCCGCGATCTTATATATTTCATCCGTATGAATATCCATCAGGCTTTCCGCACTAATTTCCCCGCTCCTCCTGCTATGTATCTCCTCTGTAACTTTCTCCGGAGAAATCCCGTGAATCTTACACAAATACAAAATCCGGTTACTCAAAGCAGTTAAAAATTGCTCATTCCGCTCTGTCATTCTATTCCTCCATACTATTCATAAAAAGTTTTTCTTTTATTCAGTATAGAAAAATTTTGTTGCAATTCTACGTCAGATCATTTTATTTAGCATATAAACCACCTGCCTGTGGTAAAATATTCTCCCTCATACTGGATATTGATCTGATATCTGCCGGCAGGCAGCCCATCCACTGGAACTGCCACATTATAAATCATTTTTGCAAAGACCTCTGTCACTTGATGTGTATTTGTAAAATCTTTCTCCCACACCATATCCTGCCCCACCAGGAAAACCTTCTCTACCTTATGATCCTGTGCCTGTACAAGTATAAGATCATCGACAACTGATATATGAATCTCCTTGGATTTAGGCTGTTTCCACCCCACTGCTCCCATGCCCCCATTTTTCACAGGTGGCCTTAATCTTCCTTTATGTAAATCCAAAGGCATCCTACGTTTTTCCTCCGTTATATATTCCATCAGATCCATGGGGAATGCCCGAAAAAATCCCTCTGCCACAGCATATTTGCTCATACGCTCACCATTTTGCGGATTCCATTCACTGATATAGGCACAATCGTATAATTTTGAGGAATCTGCAGATCCTGCCATCGTAAAAACCCTCTCCCTGTCTGGATCAAAATATACATTGGATCTTGTAGGCGACAGTTCACAGGGGATGGCAAATACTGTCCTGATTCGCTTTTCCCTCTCATTAATCTGGTACAGACACCCATATGATTCTTCTTTGCCATCGTAATATCTGCTCTTTCGTTTTGTGATACAGTGATTATCAAAAACCAACACATAAATTGTCTCCTTCTGCTGGTCCATATGCAAAATTTCCACTGCATGCTGCTGGAAAAAATAGTGGAAATTTTCTCCCTCCGGCTTCAGCATTTTGCTCTCCAATTCTGTTCCCTCATACATGTCCTGAGGCGCTGCCACCCATAAGATCTCATTGGCGGCCAGATCTAATTTTGCAATGGTATGAAGATTCCGCAATGATATCAAAACTTGATCCTTATCCTTACAATACAGCGCGTTCAAATGAGCCCAGTCCTTGCGTTTTAGGTATTTTTTAGGGAAGAATTGACCCAGATCCCATTTTTCAACAATCTCTCCCTTCGCTGTATCATAACAGATGATGGCATCTTCCATTCTGGATCGGAGTGAACTGGCGGCTGCCAGTACTTCTCTGCCCCACTCTGACTCTGTCCCCGGACGCGGCGTGAGACAATGATGGATTCCTCCGCTTACATGAAATGTTTCGTGCACCCTGCCCATAAAATCCATTTCGTACATTACATTGGAATGTGGATTGATATATGTAGGGGAATTAATTTTCCGTTCGGGATACATAAATCGCCCATTACCATATAAGTAGATTCCATATTGTCTCGGCAGCCGCGCCAGATACCACCGCACCGCGCCGTCCCGGTCAAAGGCATAAGTATACCCTTTGATGCCGCCGGTTACCATCATAAGCTCATGTTTCCGGCTTTCCATTTTCCGGTCCGGACAAACAATATTTTGTAACCGCCTTGGTAACGGGTTAGTAACAATGGTCAGGCTTCTATGTTCTATTTGCTCCATTTTCTCAGAATATAATATCACATCAACTATATTTTTGCTCCCTGCATACAACCCAAAAACCGGAATCATATGTTGCCTGGCAGATGTCTTTGTGCAATAGGTAAAACTTCTCTCCTCTGTTCTTCCCCGCACATGATATTCAACCATACATGTTTCATCGGTTTCAAAAACAAGCATACTGCTAAGAGGCACCATACCATAGGGATTCTGGATAATCAGCATATTATCAAAAGTAAAATGGAATTTATTTAAAAGCCATTCCATCGCCTTTTCCTGTTTCCAGCTGTCCCACGACAAATTTTTCCTTACAGGTGCATTCGTTTTTTTGATCACAGCATCCATTTGAAAAGATAATTTACCATGAAATTTTCTTAACCATGCTCCGTTACGGCAGATATCCTTTTTCCACTTCCTTTTTACCACAATTTTAGCCGTATCTGATATAATTGATAAATAATGAAAAATGTTATTTGCCATTTTCATCCTCCTATGAACAGTATTCTCTATGGTGATTATTTATTATATTTATAGAGATTATTTCATTTCTTTGTGTCATCTTTGTTACAAAAAAGGAATAAAATGGTGTTTCAATATTATATGGTCTTTGATGACAGCCAAAGCATGGCTCTTTAGAGATATATTATCATATATATAAATATAATCTTGTAAGGCTTAATTTGGTATACTATTATAGATGTAAGAAAGGAGTTAGATCATGACTGTAGGCGAAAAGATAACATATTTTAGAAATATAAAACACTATTCTGTAAATAAACTGGCTAACCTGGCTGGTATTTCACAAAGCTATCTGCGGGATATAGAACTTCAAAATAAAAATCCTACGATTGAAATCCTAACTTATATTTGTGATGCTCTGGAAATTTCACTGGAAACCTTTTTCTCGGAAACAGAATCCCCAGATCCTTTTAATGATGCTCTGTATCAAAAAATTTCGTTATTGACTCCCAGTCAAAAAGCTTCTTTGACTAATTTTCTGGACACGATGATAAATCAGGAAAAAAAATAGCCCGACGACTCCGTCGGGCCAACCTTTACAGCACCTTCTTACACACATCATCCAGACAGCACTTCTCACAATATGCCTTTCTGGCAGTGCATACCTCCCTGCCGTGGTGCACGAGACGGTGGCAGAAATCACTGCCCTTTTCTCCAGGAATGATCTTCCACAACTCCATCTCCACTTTTTTGGGATCTTTGATGCCATCTACCAGCCCCATCCGGTTGGTCAGCCGGATACAATGAGTATCCGTGACGATGGCAGGCTTGCCAAACACATCTCCCATGATCAGATTTGCACTCTTCCGCCCTACTCCCGGCAGTTTTAACAGAGCCTCAAAATCTTCCGGCACCTTTCCACTGTACTGCTCCACCAGCACATTCATACATTTATGGATGTCTCTCGCCTTGCTTGGCCCCAGGCCACAGGGCTTCACAATATTCTCGATCTCCTTTACATCCGCTGCCGCCAGTGCTTCCGGTGACGGATATTGCTCATACAGATCCTTCACGACGATGTTCACCCTGGCATCTGTGCACTGGGCAGCCAGCCTGACGCTGACCAAAAGTTTCCATGCCTCATCGTAATCTAATGTGCAGTCTGCCAGAGGATACTCCTGCGCCAACCGCTCTATGATCTCATTTGCTCTTTGCTTTTTTGTCATAGGTGCTTCCTTCCCTTCCTGATTCCTGGCTCAATGGTACCACGCATTTTTACAAAAAGCAAACACTTTATTGACTTTCCCCCATTTCATAGAGTATAATTTTTATATATGAAAAATGGTATTCTTTAGCGTTATATGCTAATATACTGTTGGAAGGAGGTTTTTACATGAGTTTATCTATCTCTGCAGCAGGAGGCTATAACACCTTTTATCCTGTGTACAATTCCACACCAGTTTCCCCTGTCAGCCAGAGTCCGGCAGTCAGAAGAGGATCTGAAGTTCCGGAAGAGGCTGGTCAGGAACAAAAAGTCGGAAAAGGTGAGTGCCAGACCTGTAAAAACCGCAAATACGTTGACGGTTCAAATGAAAACAATGTATCCTTTAAGACGCCTGGTCACATCGATCCTGGAACATCTGCCGCGAAAGTCATGGCTCATGAACGGGAACATGTTTCTAATGCAGTAGCAGAAGGCAGCAAGGAAAATAAACAGCTTGTTTCCGTCTCCGTATCGCTGCAAACCTCAGTCTGTCCGGAATGCGGGCGGGTGTATGTGTCCGGCGGAAAAACCCACACTGCCATAAGGACCAGCACCTCTGAGCCCTCAAATCCTTACGATAAGATTCATCGGGATATGATGCGGAATATGCTGGCAGGAAGAAATTTTGATAAAAGCGCATAAGAATTAACGGAAACTAAAATTGGAGGGAAACAAATCATGTCTAAGGAAATTCCTTATAAAATTTATCTAGAAGAAAAAGAGATGCCATCACAGTGGTACAATGTACGAGCTGATATGAAAAATAAACCGGCGCCGATCCTCAATCCGGGAACCTTAAAACCGATTACTCTGGAAGAACTCACACCAATATTCTGTGAGGAGCTTGCCAGACAGGAGCTGGATGATACCACGGCATATATAGATATCCCGGAAGAGATCCGGAACTTTTATAAAATGTTCCGTCCGTCACCGCTTACAAGGGCATATTGTCTGGAAAAAGCGCTGGATACACCGGCTCACATTTACTATAAATTTGAGGGAAATAATACATCCGGAAGCCATAAGCTAAACTCCGCTATTGCCCAGGCGTATTACGCTAAAAAAGAAGGGCTGAAAGGCGTCACCACAGAAACTGGTGCAGGCCAGTGGGGTACCGCTCTTTCTATGGCATGTTCCTATTTTGACCTGGACTGCCAGGTATATATGGTGAAATGTTCCTATGAGCAGAAACCATTCCGCCGCGAAGTTATGAGAACCTATGGCGCAATGGTTACTCCTTCTCCTTCTATGAACACCAGCATCGGTCGCAGAATCAATGAGGAATTTCCTGGCACTACCGGAAGTCTTGGCTGTGCCATCTCAGAAGCTGTGGAAGCCGCCACTACCCAGGAGGGTTACCGCTATGTCCTGGGTTCTGTACTTTCCCAGGTGCTCCTTCATCAATCCATCATCGGACTCGAAACAAAGACCGCCCTGGATAAATATGATATCAAAGCGGATATGATCATTGGCTGTGCCGGGGGAGGATCCAATCTTGGCGGCCTCATCTCTCCTTTTGCAGGAGAAATTCTGCGGGGTGAAGCAGATTACAAGATTATTGCCGTAGAACCCGCATCCTGTCCAAGCATGACCCGTGGTTCCTATGCCTATGATTTCTGTGACACCGGAAAGGTCTGTCCACTAGCTAAAATGTATACCCTGGGAAGCGGCTTTATTCCATCGGCAAACCATGCCGGCGGACTCCGCTATCACGGTATGAGTTCCGTTGTGTCACAACTCTATGATGACGGTCTGATTGAAGCGAGAAGCGTAGGACAGACGGAAGTCTTCCAGGCGGCAGAACAGTTCGCCAGGGTAGAGGGCATTCTGCCTGCACCGGAGAGCAGTCATGCCATCCGCGTAGCCATCGACGAAGCTCTAAAATGCAAAGAGACCGGGGAAGAAAAGAATATCGTATTTGGACTGACAGGAACCGGTTATTTTGATATGGTTGCTTATGAAAAATATAACGATGGGGAAATGTCCGATTATATTCCTACCGATGAAGAAATTGCTAAAAGCCTTGCGAATCTGCCAGAGGTAAACTGACATGAAAAAATCTCGAAAGAAGGATAAGCATCTACCCAAATGGTTAAAAAGAACATTTTTTGCATTTGTCATTGCAGGCATCACAGGAGTTCTCCTTATCACCGAACTGAATCTCTGGGTGATGGGAAGTGCCAGCAGCCTGATCTATGACATAACATCCCAGGGAGAAGCATATACCGAGGAAAACCCTTACAAATTTTCAGAAAGCCATGACTGTATCATCGTTCTTGGGGCCGGACTTCGGGATGATAAACCATCTCCTATGTTAAAAGACCGGCTGGAAAAGGGAATCTCACTCTACAAAGCAGGAGCGGCCCCAAAACTTCTGATGAGTGGAGACCACGGAAGAACCGGCTATAACGAAGTACAGGTAATGAAACAATACGCCATAGATGCCGGTGTCCCCTCGGAAGACATATTTATGGATCATGCAGGATTTTCCACTTATGAGAGTATGATCCGGGCGAGAGATATATTTGGAGTAACCTCTCCTATCGTCGTCACCCAGAAATATCATCTCTACCGGGCCGTATATATTGGAAAAAGCTTAGGTATCCCGTGTCTCGGGGTAGCTACAGATGATTTTGCTTATGGGGGGCAGTTTTACCGGTCACTGCGAGAATGTATTGCAAGATGCAAGGATGTCCTGACTACCCAGCTGGGTACTCCACCGACTTATGGAGGGGAGCAGATATCCATCAGTGGAAATGGCAATATTACGAACGATTAGTTCAATGACACAAATTTAAGTTAAAAAAGTGACATATCACGAAATGATATGTCGCTTTTCTTAATTATTTTTCCACATTGGATCTTTATGTAGAAGAAATTAAGAGTGAAAAATAATTTTTTCACACTGCAAGTTTGTGCGTGTGCGCAAATGGAGGAAAAACATGTTAGATTACATTATTGAACGAACAAATAAATATATTGACAGTATGCCTAAAAAAGAGCGCAAAAAGTATGGTCAGTTTTTTACAAGTAAAGAAACAGCACGCTTTATGGCAGGATTATATACTATCCCTGAAAATTTTTCCGAAGTGCGCATTTTAGATGCAGGAGCAGGATCAGGCATATTGTCATGTGCGCTTTTAGAGCGATTGGAGAAGATTGATTCCGTTCAGACGGTAAAGTTGACTTGTTATGAGAACGATAACAAAATTTTAGATTTGCTAAAAGAAAATTTGCAAGCCTGTCAGGGAAATTTTAAAAAGAATATTCAGATAGAAATTATTACGGATAATTATATTACAAGCCAGTATTTGGATTTTAATCATATGATAGGAGCTAACTCCAATCCTAAGAAATTTGATTTTGTAATTGGTAATCCTCCGTATAAGAAGATATCCAAAGATGCACCGGAGGCAGCTGCAATGCCAGAAGTTTGTTATGGTGCCCCCAATTTATATTTTATTTTTGCAGCAATGGCATTGTATAATCTTACTGACGATGGAGAAATGGTGTATATTATACCTCGTTCATGGACTTCGGGGGCATATTTTAAGCGCTTCAGACAGTATTTTCTGACAAAGGGTAAATTAGAACATATTCATTTATTTGTAAGCAGGAATAAAGTATTTGATAAAGAAGATGTTTTACAGGAAACAATTATCATAAAAGTAAAAAAAACAGATATAACACAGGAAAAAGTTATAATTACATCCTCACAGTCAAATAACGATTTTGATAATATGACTTCTTTGACAGTGCCATATAGCCTTGTAGTGTCAGGGAACAATTATTATGTGTATTTGGTAACGGATGAAAAAGAAGTTTCTGTATTAGAAAGATTACATAAGTTTAATAAAACATTGCCGGAAATCGGATTGAAAATGAAAACTGGATTGACAGTTGATTTCCGCAATCGTGAGATACTCCGTAATGATGCAGAAGAAGGTGCAATTCCTCTTTTTTATTCGCAACATATCAAACAAGGGGAAGTGGAGTTTCCTATTCAAAAAGAACATGAGTATGTTGTAACTGACCAAAAAGGATTGATGCAGGAAAATCGGAATTATTTATTTGTGAAGCGTTTTACTACTAAAGAAGAGCGTCGCAGACTGCAGTGTGGAATCTATTTATCCAAGAAATATCCCCAATATAAGAAAATCAGCACACAAAATAAGATTAATTTTATTGACGGATTGATAACGGAAATGTCGGAATGCCTTGTATATGGATTGTATGTAATTTTCAATTCTACTCTTTATGACGAATATTACAGAATTTTGAATGGTTCAACTCAAGTTAATTCCACAGAAATTAATGCAATGCCTGTACCGGATTTGGATAGTATACAGGAAATGGGAAGAGAATTGATAAAAAGTAAGGATATGTCCGAGAATAATTGTAATGTGATATTGGAGGGATATTGTGGATAAAATTGACGAAGCAAGAGAAATTCTAAAAGTGCTTGGAATGCCTAAAGCGCAGCAGGCAGATTTTTGTTGTTATGTACTCTTGGCGATGGCGGGACTAAAACAGGAAACAGCATGGGCAGATGCAGGAAATGAGTGGATTCGTATTCATGATATTATTCAATTTGCAAATACATATTATGGATCAACTTATGCAGAAAACAGCAGAGAAACATTTCGCAAGCATGCATTACATCATTTTCGTAATGCTGCCCTTGTAGAGGATAATGGGAAAGCAACAAATAGTCCAAATTATAGATATAGACTGACAGAAGAAACATTACAAATGATAAGGACATTTCATACATCAGAGTGGCAGGAATCTATAACTCGTTTTTTGGTGTATCATGAAAAACTGATAGATATTTATGCTTCAAAAAAGAAAATGACTATGATGCCAGTCTGTATTAACGGGGCAGATTTCTGTTTTTCTACAGGCAAACACAATGAACTACAAAAGGCTATTATAGAGGAATTTGCGCCTCGATTCGCACCTAATTCAAAATGCCTGTATGTTGGTGATACAATAGCGAAGGATTTAGTAAAAAATGTTGTCAAGCTGAAAGAATTAGGATTTGAAATAACCTTGCATGACAAGATGCCGGATGTGGTCTTATACAGAGAAGATGAGAACTGGATATACTTTGTAGAATCAGTGACTACTGTGGGACCGATGGATTCCAAAAGAATATTGGAATTAACAGAGATGACAAAAAATGTTACAGCAGGGAAAATCTTTGTGACCGCATTTCTTGATTTTAGGACATACAAGAAATTTTTGGAAACACTAGCGTGGGAAACAGAAGTCTGGATTGCAGAGATGCCAGAACATATGATACATTTGAATGGAGATAAGTTTTTAGGACCAAGATAGGTATTGAAGGTCAGCCGGAAATCAAATGGTGATGGCTCACCTTATTATGATATAGTTTTTCTTTTGTATTCTTTAGGTCAAAAAAACTCCGAACAATCGGAGTTTTTTAATGCTGGTAACCGGAATCGAACCGGTACGGGTGTCACCACCCACAGGATTTTAAGTCCTGGGCGTCTGCCAGTTCCGCCACACCAGCA
>JAAVZE010000135.1 GCA_022791495.1 Eubacterium sp. | reverse complement strand
TGGAATAATCGGAGAATCTGTTCAGCGAATGGAGGGCTTCCCCCAATGGTAAAACGACAGCAATACTATGATTCCCTAAAAGAAGCAGCATAGGATGCAAAATCCTTGAGGAAAAAGTGTCAACTAATCTTGACAAAATCAATTACATTGCCAGATGGAGCAGCGGGCGGGAGCCTGCGGAGCTGAAAAACTCCCTTGCAACCATACGCGCGTCACCGCCGCCGGACGCAATTTAGCGAAAAAGATAGTGAAAAGGAGCCTTGAATATGCTATAATAGATGTAGATATATCAAGGCTCTTTCCGACACGGAAAGGAGCAAAACAATGTCGGAGAAAAGACTTGATAATAGAAACCGCATGCTGGTAAGGTTACATGGAAGGAATTGAATCTTGAACAGGAATACATAGAGTATGAGAATAAAGCCAGTTTATGTGCATATAAGGTATATGATGGTATTCTTGCAAGGTGTAAATCTACAGAATCATCGGACTCCATACATAAATGCTACAATAAAACAGCTATGTGGGAAGTATGGCTTGATACTCCAAAGAAATTTGTTAAATGATATCTGGAACACTATTATGAGTGTGGGGATGAATCTATGCAAGTAGATAAGGATTTATTTGGTGACGGTTCTGATATGTACCACCCTGATTTTTGCTACATATTGCCGCAGGGATTAAATGTTTTGCTTGCTAACTGTAAAAAGCATTAAAAATAGGGTGAAACGCCTGATAATGTATTGCCGTTGGGAGTGTGATATAATAGTAAGACTGGTAAATATACAAGTGAGATTCAATTACAGGGGCAGAAAGACCGACACCGTTATCAGAGTGGATACTGCGGAGGAAGCATTTGAGGAAGATAAGATTATGAAAAAGGCAGATGTATTGACGGTTGCGGCGAAGTATAAGGAAAGCATACCGGATTAGATCTATATCAGATTATTGAAGGTTGAAATAAAACCATATTAGATTTTAAGGAGAATTTAAGGCATATCGGACGTGAAAGTCTGGTATGTCTTTTTTACGATATAATGAAAAAATTAAATATATAAATGTTGCAAAGTAAATCAGAATTATAGTATAATTAAAAAAATAGTTGTAATTGTACGACAATCATTATAATATCCAATTGATAAAAAACATTAATGTGATACCTGTTTATTTAGTTATGTATTTTGATTAGGAGATGTAAATATTTGGCATGAAAAAAATAAAAAGTGTAAGTTGTTTAATATATTTGTTTCATATATTTAGAAATGTAAATATTGCAACAATTTTACATGAAAGATTGTCAAAAACGATAATAAGTAAATGGTTATATTATATAGTTCCTATAATTATGTTTTCTATAAATATATTTAATTTGATTCGTAATAAGGTATTATATACTCCGCATAATGAGTTTACATATTTTAATGATATTAGTAACAGTTGTTGTTTAACATTATTATTTTTTTTGTCATATTTTTTATCAGGGTATTATCCGCCAAAACTTGATGAATTTATTCATAGAGGAATTAAAAAGAAAGTTAATTGCAAAGTGAATAGATGTTTACAAAATAGAAAGAAATCTCATTTTTTGTTAGTATTTATAGGAATTGTGTTATTTATTATAGCAGTGATAATAGGCTACTCTTTTTATAGGGTGGCAAAATTAAATACAAGTGCATATTGGATATATCATTTGGATAATTTTGGGAGAATATATTATTGTTTATTTTTAGGAATTACATGGTATCTTTCTATATCTTTATTAATGATGACATTAATTGGTGGATTTATAGTCTATAAGACGATAGAATTCAGATATCTAATTTATATTGATGATGATTTTAATAAAAATCTTAGTATATTGAGTGCAATAGATATTGTGCTTAGCACTTTTTCCTATGGAATATTTTATATAATAGGGTCAATTCTTTTTATATTTAATGATAGAAATATAGCGGAGAGATATAAAGTTTATAACACGTTTTACAAAGATGAACCATCATTTTTTTTGCTTTTATTGATAATTCTGTTATCTGTTTTAGCATATTTGCCATTACAAGAACTACTTTCATTTATGAAGAAAAGAAAAGATTCTCTTATTGATAATTTAAATAAAAAAATTTTATTAGAAAATATATTTGAAAAGAAAAAAGAGTTGATTTTGAAAAGAAATGATTTAATTCAACAGAGTTTGATTTATACGACAATGGCCAATAAAGCGATAATTATATTGTCTATATTTATCCCCTTAGTTGGTGTTATATTTCAAGGAATAGAATTGTTTAAGAGATAACTATTTTCTAAATTTATGTCATTGATAAAACGGCAAGTATTAAAATAGTTTTTGAGAGTTAGTGGATTATAGCATAGTGCCTGAAGACATAAATATTGTCTCAATGCAAACCTGTATTTTAATAACCTATACCCCATATAGTAGGTACTTAAATATTTTGAATGGAAATGTACCCCTTGAATGGAGTATATATTGTATATATGGATTTATATTTTGGGATGAAGACATACTCCCTACTCCTGTTATATGAGTATCAATAGAAGTGCTGATTTTTACTTGATTTTCATTTGTGTATCTTTTAATTTCAGGGGAATGGCTATAGGTGATCAGTTGTCAGGGTAATAGTTGAAATTTAAAGATGTACATTTGGTTTTGACGGCTTTTAATGGAATATTTTTATACGAGGGTATATCCGTATATATGGAATTTTATATATGAATGGAAACTCTGGATGGAACAGATGGGGGCGTTTCCAGCAACGGATCAGAGAGTCGAAGGTGCTTTCTTTGTGTCCTGTTGCCTGGAATGGATATCATTGACAGCGGATTGTAAATACATGTTTTTCCAAGTCATTTGAATGGATTCTTGTTTTAATTCGCTGATTCGTTTTTTTAAATATTTTTCGAGCCAATTCATGAGCCAGTGGGGAAGAAATTTATCTGGTATTTTTTGAATAATGGAGAATACTATAGAATCTAATAATATGGTATTGGGAATAGATGAATACCTTCCAGATGATAGAAAAGATACAGATACAGATTTTATAGCTTTTAAGAAATATTACCAGCGAATATATAAAGGGACTGGCTGCAAATATAAAGTTTGGGTAGATCAGATAAATGAGAGTTGGAAGAAAGAAACAGAAGAAAACAAAGAGAAAATTAGAAAATACATTAGTAAAGGTGTCTTTAACAATGATGATCCTTTATATAATGAAGTCCACAACTTATACATTTTTGGTCATTCTTTAGATATAACTGATAAAGATGTTTTGCGTGATCTAATTTTGAATGACAATGTGTATACTACGATTTTCTACCATAGTAAAGAAGAATTAGGTAGAAAAATTGCAAATCTTGTTAAGGTCATTGGACAAAATGAACTAATTAAGAGAACCGGAGGAAGTACAAGGACAATTAAATTTAAACCTCAACAGGAAATGCAAGAGAGAGATTGATAAAATATACATATTAAGATATAATATGACTAGAAAATATTATTCAGGAGGAATCCAAAATGGAGGCAATCAGACCATCATCCGATTTACGAAACCATTATAGTGAAATATCAAGACAGTGCCACGAAGAAAGGAACCCGGTTATTATCACAGTAAATGGTCGTGGAGATACGGCGATCTTAGGATTACAAGACTATTATCAAATGAAGTCAGAACTGGAGCTGCTGCGGACACTGGCAGAAGCTGAAGATGATGTTGAAAACGGGAGAGTGGCACCAATGCAGGACACATTTGATGATATAAGAAATTCCCTGTTAGAGAGGAAATCCAATGAAGTATAAGATTGTAAGGACAGAAAAAGCGGATGAACAGTTAAGGGAGATAATTTTTTATATTGCGGATGATTCTGGAAGCATTGATATAGCACTGAATTATTTGGATAGAATTGAGAATGCTATAAAGCGTTTAGAAGATTTCCTAATGTCTGGTAGTGTACCACGGTATTCAATTTTGCGGAAGCAAGGTTACAGAGTCCTTATTGTGGATCGGCATCTTGTATTTTATAAGGTAAATAGTGATACGAGAATTATAACTATATATGCAGTGGTGGATGGAAGACAGGAGTATAGGAATCTGATATAATATTATAGATTATCCAGTGTGACGGACTTGAAACAACGAAAATGGACCATTTTTCACATTAAAATATGCGGAAAACATTGAAAAATTGGCGTTTTGATAGGGACCACGTAAAAATTCGTGATTTTCCTGGATTTCTTACAACTCAATAGCTGAAAATATACGGTTTATGGTTAATCAAGTGACCAGGAGGTTAAAAAGGATAAAAATGCGGATACCAAAATATCTCCAATTCAAAAAACTGCTACTTGAAAAAAATGAATTACATAGTATATAATCAGTGTAGAAGGTAACGGAGATATTGGAACGTCCCCATTATCATAGACGGAAACTTATTGCGAAATTATAAGTAACACAAAAAAGGCTATCCCCTATTAGCGGTAGAGGATAGTTTTTTTCTGTCTATTTATATCTTTAGGTTTGGATAAATTAATTCATTAACTTTAGTTAGAGGGTATCAATTTGTAATTAGAAACAATTTTGACACCCGCTAATTTTAAAACTAAATAGCATCAAGAGACCGGGTTTCTTCAAAACCTTGCAAACTGTTTCAATTCCCTGACGGATGCATAGCAGAATACGATCATCAAGATTTTATGCATCGTGTCGACAGTTGGACCGGCAGTACCATGACATTGTTACTGGTGTGGTAAAATGAGATGGAATCTGTTGGATAAGGCTTGCTTTTGTATAAAACAAAGGATAGAATTATAAATCTGGACAGACGCAAGAATATTTGTACCCAATTATAGCATCAAGGTATACTTTACTTAAATTTGTTTATGTGGATCATGAATCAAATAAGGATGAGGTATCCAAAATGGACATGAATAGTTTTGCACATAGTGTGTCTGAATGCTAGAGGATACTTAAAGAAATTTAAGATACAGAAAAGCAATGCTTTTCATGAGATGGAAGTAGGTCTTCCGCAATCGGTGTGCAGGCACAGGCTGCAAAACACTCATAGGTGCTGTAGTCAAAAGCTATGGCATTGAGCGTATGAGAAAAGGAAGAGAAAAATCTGTCAGTTGCGTGCCATGAAGCTGAACGAAAGTGAAAAGCTGAAGAAGCATCGTTAATACTAACAGGTACAGTCACTAGAATAGTAGTTGCCGCTTTTTGAGTACACATGACAGGGTAAGGTAAAAAACGATGGTGACAGGAGGGTAGAAACGGAGTATACTTATGATAGACGAAGCTACATAGATTCATTTTAAGAAAAAGCAGGAGAGGGATGTTAAATGAAAGCACTGAAGAATAGCACAATAAGGGCAGTCACTTATATCGGTGTTATTACCCTCTGCATACTGTCTGTGTGGGGGTGTAGGGGGGAATATAGGAATGAAGCGGCAAATTTGGGTGTTTCTGAAAATAGGAATCCATACTTTCCGTATGGCTCCGATCAGGAAATCCTTTTTGATGGACGTTTTTATATTTCTGATTTATTTGAAAAGCAGACAACAGTTTACATAAAAAAGGAAAGTTCGGGTGAAAGGGGTGAGGTATGGCATATTTCTTTTAAGCGGGTTGAATATGATTCCTACGATTCAGATGGAAAGTATCCGATGCCGGCTGAGTGCCTGGATTTATACTATTTCCTGATTCAGGATGATATCATATACTGGTATAGTATGCCTGAGATGCCAGAAGAAGAAAAAAAGGCTTTTTGTGAGGAGGGAGTACTTCCAAAAGAGTATACCCATATTGTCTGCCAGGAAAATGAAAAGAAAGATGTTCTCTCAGATGAGGAATCCGGCGATCATGAGGAGATTTCTGTGTGTGGAACGGATAAAGACATCAGGCAGTATAAGTCATGGCATGTGAAGCCCGATTTTTCAGATACTAATAGTATATATACATTTGTATTTAAAAAGAATGCAGGAATTATTGCTTATCGAAACAGTTGGACAGCAGCAGGAAAAAATGCGGTTCAATTATGGGATGGAAAACATGTTGCATTAAAAGAATCAAAAAAAGATTCAAAAGTTTATTGGAAAGAATTTACTTACAAATAATAGGATACTTGTAATTATTTTCAGACAGGAGGCAGATGCTTTGCAGACGATTACAGAACAGATCAAATCCGGTGATTTGTCCCGGTTTCAGTTGATCTATGGAGAAGAGCCGTATATGGTCCGATATTATAAAAATAAACTGAAAACGATGCTTTCCCAGGAGGGGGATGATATGAATGTCTCATCTTTTGAGGGAAATAAAATTCCATTGGAAGAAGTTGGATCCCTCGGCAGCACGCTGCCGTTTTTCGCCGAAAAGCGTCTGATACTGATGGAAAATACGGAATTATTTAAATCCTCCAGTGAGATGGCAGATATGCTGGAGGAATTTCCAGATACTACATATGTAGTATTTGTGGAAAAAAAAGTGGATAAAAGGAACCGTCTCTATAAATGGATACAGAAAAATGGCTGTGTGACAGAGTGCGCTCTTCAGCAGGAAAGAGAACTGGTTCCCTGGGCAGCGAGGTATCTTAAGGGGTATGGAAAAAGTATTTCCAGAAAGACGGCGGAATATCTTATTGCCAAAATTGGTTTTCAGATGGATGGTATTGTGAACGAACTGGACAAGCTGATCGGATATGTGGGAGATCGGGAGGAGATAGCAGCTGAGGACGTGGATGCGATCTGTTCCGGTCAGTTGGTGGGAAAAATTTTTGATATGATTGATTCGGTGATCGCCGGAGAGCAGGAAAAGGTATTTCAGCTGTATAGCGACTTGCTGGAACTAAAGGAGCCGCCTCTTGTCATTCTACATCTGCTGGGAAGACACATTAACATACTGATTCAGATGAAAGAGATCGGGGGGAGCTTACCCGACAAGGATATTGCGAAAAAGGCGGGGATTCCATATTTTACTGTAAAAAAATATAAGAGCCAGGCACAACATTTTTCCCTAAAAACGCTGTACCAGCTCCTGGAAGAGCGGGCAGATTATGAGGAGAGGTTTAAGACCGGCAGGCTGGGTGAACGGCTGGTGGCGGAATTCTTTCTTGTAAAGGCATTGACAAAAGCGTGAAAAAATGGTAAAAATATATAGGTGCATTTGGTGCCGTTAGAGTCTGGTGATACTGGACTAACCTGGAGACGTATCGAAGTGGTCATAACGAGAACGACTCGAAATCGTTTTGCCTTCACGGGCACGTGGGTTCGAATCCCACCGTCTCCGCTTTTTGTTTGTGAAAAACACCGGGAAATCTGTAGAATGGTTTCCCGGCGTTTTTGTATAGCAGTTAATATGTGAAAGGTATGTCGGTTGATTAAATGAAAATCTATGTAGACGCGGATGCCTGTCCTGTAGTATCTATTGTGGAACAGGTGGCTGAGAAATATAAAATTGAAGTTATGCTTTTATGTGATACAAACCATGTGCTGAACTCTGATTACAGTAAGGTGAAGATCATTGGAGCCGGTGCAGATGCCGTTGATTTTGCATTGATAAATCTTTGTAAAAAGAATGACATTGTTGTAACCCAGGACTATGGTGTGGCGGCAATGGCACTTGGAAAAGGTGCATATGCGATACATCAGTCTGGAAGATGGTATACGGATGAAAATATAGACCAATTGCTTATGGAACGGCATTTGGGGGAAAAAGCAAGAAAGGCTTCTGCAAAAAATTATTTGAAGGGACCGAAGAAACGTACCGAAGAAGATGATGTGAAATTTTGTCAATCATTTGAAAAATTAATAAGGGATATTTGGAAATAAAAAATACTTTCGAGAAGGAGGATGCTATGATATTCAAAAGCCGATATATTTTAATTGGTATATTACTGATGTTGTGTTTTTTCATGTTTGCCTGTGGAAAGGTGGATAAGAAATCAGGTGAGAATACCTCTGTGCCTGAAAATACAGGAGTGTTGAATTCAGAGGAAAATTTAGCGGAACAAATAGAAAAAGGCTATGATCTTCCAGTCGATGTCCATCAAAAGAAAGAAGCGGAAGAAGACTGTAAAAAAATGATGGAACTCATTCGTGACATTTACGTACGGGCAGACAAAGGTGATGCTTCCAATGTTATCCTTTCAAATAAAACGGTATCTGAAATGCGGGAAAAATTGAAGGAAACAAACAATCCGGTTATAATGACAGAGGTATATTCCAATATGGAAAATTTTGAGAGCGTAGATAATTTTCTTAAGAAATGCAGGGAAAGAGTAAGCGGATCAGCAGTAGTATATGAAGTACATTCCGAAGGCGGTATAAGGAGAATGAAGTTTTTCTTTGATGGGACAGATATGTATGTATTCAGCATCTCAATGGTGTGGGATGAACACAATGTACCAGCGGTATCTTATGTTTCCTATACCAGAATAAAAGAATGGAAATATACAGATAAAGGCTGGTTTTGTTATGAGTTGTGTGTGCCAGAGCCGCCAGAAGTAACAGAAATTGTTGATGGAAGCTGTATGCTTAGAATAAAGCCAATGACAAATAAAAATCGAAAAATGTCTGAGAAATGTGTATTCGGAGTGGCTTATCAGGGAAATAACCTTTTATGTTCTAACTGGGATACGGAAAATATGAAAGGTATAGATTATAATGGATTGTATGAATATCTGTATGCAATGAAATATCAAAATAAATTTGATCCTGAAAATTATCCCGATGGGATACCCAGGGAGAAATTTGAACGTCTGATTATGGAGTATCTTCCGATAACTGAAGAGAAAATACAAGAATACGCTGTATTTGATGAAAAAAAACAGAGTTATGTATGGGAAGAGTTAGGTTGTTCTAATTATACCCCTTCCTATTTCGGAACTTCTGTTCCGGAAGTTACGCATATTAAGAAAAATGTGGACGGGACAGTTACCTTGACGGTGGATGCGGTGTGTCAAATGATTTTATGTGATGATGCTGTCATAACCCATGAGCTTACAGTTAAGTTTTCTGAGGATGGAAGTTTTAAATATTTGGGGAATAAAATTTTGAATGCAGGGGTTAATGATATACCAAAGTATCAAAATCGTATTAATAGGAAATGACAGATAGCATCATTAATAGGGGACAGAGGGTGATGGAATAATAGAAAGCATTAAATTAATAAATAGTTTGAGAGGAACTTTCAAACTTGAATTCTCCTTATATCCTATAACTGTGCATGAAATTATAAAATGAATTGCAGGAAATGTCAAATTTTGAATACTATTTTCTGGAAATTTGCTTTAAATAAGACGAAGGATAAAAAAATTTATTTTGCCATATTTATAGAATATTTTTGCATTATATTGTAATAAAATATATCGTTGAAGTACTTGAAATATTTTTTTTTAGGTGATATACTTGACGAGACAGGGATATGAAAGGTGGAAATGTTCGTTATGAAGAACAAGAAAGTTTTAGTAATCGCTGGAATAATCGCGGGTGTAGCATTCTTATGCCTTGTTGGATTATTCTTTTTTAATAGCCGGGAGTACTTTTCTGGACAGTTTGGGAGAAAGACCTATATCAGCAATACCGATGTCAGTTCTCTGACAGTGGAAGAAGCGGTTGCTGTTATGAATGAGTCTAAGGGATTTACCGTTCAGTTTTCAAAAGATGGAAAGGTGTACGATATTGATATATCGGATGCCGTGAGCCGTGAATTTTCCAGGGACGAAGTGGTTGAGTGTAAGGATAACCTGACTTTTACGGAGTATCTGCTGGGGCAGGAAAAGGATTTTCAAGTGAAGCCGGCGCAGTCTATGGTGGATGAAGAGAAGCTACGCAGCATTTTGCAACGTGCCCTTCCAGCAGAAACTACCAACACAAAGGACGCATATATAGACGAAGAATTTCAGCTTGTGCCTGAGGTGTTTGGTGATCAGGTAAATTTTGATGAACTTATTCATAATATCAAAGAGGGTGTTAATACAGGCCTGAAATTGGATTATAAGCTGGAGGATTATTACATCCAGCCTAAGTTTACAAAAGAGAGTGAAAATATTGTCAAGACGGTGGAAGAGATTTCTACTTATAAGAAAATGAAGATCGTCTATCAGTTTGGTGAAGAAAGTGAGGTCATCGACTGGGAAAAGTTAAAGAAATATTTGGTTTATAATCCGGATACAGCAGCACTTAAGCTGAAGACCAAGTGGGTGAATAATTTTGTACGTCAGATGAGTAAAAAATATAACACATATGGAAAGACCAGGAAGTTTAAGACGACAAAAGATGGAACTGTTAAGATCCATGGCGGGATCATGGGGTGGTGGATCAATGAAGACGATACAGTCAAGCAGTTAAAGAAACTGCTGAAAAATAAAAAGAGCAAAACCGTTGAACCGGTATACCGTAATATCGCAGCACAGCACGGTGAGGATGACATCGGAGATACCTACATTGAGATCAGTATTAAGAGGCAGCATGTCTGGTTCTATAAGGATGGTAAATTGAAACTTGACTCGAAAACGGTGACAGGAAAACTCACCAAAGATCGGAAAACCACAGTCGGAGTTCACCGGATTTATGGAAAGCAGCGTGACCGTTATCTGGGAACGATGGCAGTGCAGGGATACCGTTCTTTCGTACATTACTGGATGCCATTTAACTGGGATGGACAGGGACTGCACGATGCAACCTGGCGCAATAAGTTTGGCGGTGATATTTATAAGACCGGCGGTTCTCATGGTTGTGTAAATCTGCCTTATGACTTTGCCGGAAAATTATATGATGCGATAAGCATCGGGACACCCGTGGTAGTATATTGAAAAGTAGAGACTGTAAATCGGTATATTAACATACTGATTTACAGTCTCTTTTGTCGTCAAACTCTTTTAACTATGTTTTTTATTATTCTGATGATAGGGTATACTATTTGGAAAAGTGAGGCGTTGCCCGTGAGGGACGCAGTTGGATGATTCTGACGAATCAGATGATACAAGTATTATAAAGCTGGCTGTAGATTAGGGCGGTTCTAATCTGCAGTTTTTTGATGGATAACATTCTTGTTTGATATTAGAAGTTATGGTAACATAGAATAAAACAGTTAATACGAATTTATAATGGAGAGTCAAGGTGGAAATAAAAAAAATTGATTGTATTTTTTCGGTATGCAAAGTAAAAAACTATTCATTGGTTAATTTTGAAAGCGAATATTGCTTTATCGGCAAAACCGATGAAGAAAATTCATTGGTGTGTGCTGCGAGCGACGTTCCAGCAAACGCAACAGAATGTGATAATGGATGGAAAGCGTTCAGAATACAAGGTGTTCTTGATTTTTCGCTGATAGGGATTCTGTCTAAAATATCAACCCTATTAGCAGAAAATAAAATCGGGATTTTTGCTGTTTCGACCTACAATACAGACTATGTTTTGACAAAAGAAGAGAATTATGATAAAGCGATTGAAGTTTTATGTAAAGCGGGATATCATATCGTTTAGCATGACAACTGCTTGTTTATAAAATCGAAATAATCGGGATTTGGAGGATTGTTTTTAAATGAGAATTTCAGTATATGAGAGTCTGTCAAATGATGCAAAAGAGATTAGAAAAGCAGTATTTATAAATGAGCAAGGTTTTCAAAATGAATTTGATGAAATAGATAATGAAGCTGCACATATTGTATTGTATGATGAAGATGAAATACCTGTTGCAACTTGTCGGGTGTTTTGGGATTCTGGCAAGAACACTTATGTTCTCGGAAGGCTTGCTGTTATAGAAAAATATCGAGGGAAAAATATTGGTTCTGTTATGCTTGAAGAAGCAGAAACATATGTACAGAAAAAAGAGGGAAAAACTCTTATTCTACATGCACAGTGTCGTGCAGTTGATTTTTATAAAAAGTCGGGGTTTATCGAATTTGGCAAGGTAGAGAATGACGAGGGGTGCCCTCATATTTGGATGAAAAAGTTTTTAGGTATTAAGACTATATAATATACAAATTTATATTTGTTGAGAACCAGAGAAATTGGATCAAGAGGATAGGAAATATGTTGCCTGTCCTCTTGTTCTTCTTAATAAATTAGGGTAGTAAAATGGTGTGAATAGAGGGCTGGTCAATTAACGATCAGCCCTCCCGTTATTACTTATTCAACTGTTACAGACTTTGCAAGATTTCTCGGCTGATCTACATTCAGTCCCTTTTCCACAGATACATAGTAGGCGAGATACTGAAGTACTACGGCTGACACAAATGGGGTAAACAGCGGAGAGGTTTCTGGTAGTACAACCTGGTGGTCGCACAGGCTGGCATCCACGGAGGCATTAATATCTGTGATCAGGATGACTCTGGCGCCACGGGAACGCACCTCCTGAACATTGGAGATCACCTTCGCATAGACGTCCGGCTGGGTGGCGAGGGCGACCACAGGAACATTATCGGTGATCAGAGAAATTGTTCCGTGTTTGAGTTCCCCGGCGGCATAGGCCTCGGAGTGAATGTAACTGATCTCTTTTAACTTGAGAGATCCTTCACAGGATAGGGCGTAGTCCAGCCCTCTGCCGATAAAAAAGATATGATCCGAAAGGGTGAGGCGCTTGGAGATATTTTCAATCTGGGAATCGTAGGAAAGCGCATCCTCTACTTTGTCTGCAATGCCAATGAGATTTTCCACATATCCTCTGGTTTCCTCCTCAGAGATATTTTTTGTGACATAGGCGATTCGAAATGCGATGAGGTACATCAGGGAAAGCTGTACGGTATAGGCTTTTGTGCTCGCCACTGCGATTTCCGGGCCTGCATGGGTATAAAGTACATAATCACTTTCTCTGGCAATGGAGGATCCCTTTACATTTACGACAGAGAGAGTTTTTGCTCCCTTTGTTTTTCCAAGTTTCAGCGCTGCCAGTGTGTCAGCGGTCTCTCCGGACTGGGAAATCGTAATAAGTAACGTATGCTGGTCTATAATCGGGTTTTGATATCGGAATTCAGAAGCGATCTCTACTGTCACAGGGATTCTTGCCAGGCGCTCGATCATATTTCTGCCGATAAGCCCGGCATGCATAGCAGTTCCGCAGGCAGTGATCACGATTCGGTTGATGTCAGTGAAGATCTCATCCGGGACATTGTCGGTGGAGAAATCGGGCATCCCGTGTACGACTCTTGGGGTGATGGTATTTCGGAGAGCTTCCGGTTGTTCGTGGATCTCTTTCATCATAAAGTAATCATAGCCGCCTTTTTTAGCTGCTCCCACATCCCAGCTGATGTGATGGATCGTCGGTCCATACAGATCGCCGTATTCGTTTTTGACCAGTATTTCATCTTTGGTGATCTTGGCAATATGATTTTCCTGGAGTACAAAATAGTGCTTTGTATGGCTCACCAGCGCTACCATGTCGGAGGCGATGATAGAGCCTTTTTCAGTATGAGCTGCCACCAGAGGGCTGCCGCTTCTCACCGCGTAAATCGTTTCTGGGATATCCTCAAACATAATACAAAAACCGTATGCTCCGGTGAGTTTTCCGGTAGCCAGCCGGATTGCTTCTTCTGGATCTCCCTGGTAACAGTCATCTATGACCATCGCTGCAATTTCTGTATCTGTCTGGGAAACCGGGCGTTTTCCTTTTTTTTCCAATTCTCGTTGAAGTTCCTGATAATTTTCGATGATTCCGTTATGGATAAGAGTTACCTTCCCTGCTGTATGGGGGTGGGAGTTGGTGTCCGATACTCCGCCATGGGTTGCCCAGCGGGTGTGTCCGATGCCACAGGTGGAGATGATATCATCTGCCTGAGCTTTGACCAGTTCCCGTAATACAGAGACCTTTCCGATGGTTTTTATTGTCTGGATGCCTTCATCCGTAAAATAAGAAATACCTGCGCTGTCATAACCGCGGTATTCCAGTGTCTGCAGTCCGTCTACCAACGTCTTTTTTGCATCAAGAAAGCCGACGTATCCTATAATTCCGCACATAGTGGTCCTCCATTCTGGTGTATTTGTTACACCTTTGATTATAAACTTAGTCCTAATATATGCAGGTACGCCTGCACATGAAAATAATCCTCTTCAGGCCGTTAAAAATGGCTAAAAATCATAAAAATCATATCATATGAGCCAGGGAAAGTCAAGGAATCCGACAGGGGTCAGATTGGTGATTGGAGCTATGCCTGCCGGTATATGAAAAAAGAATTGTAGGGAGTTGTGGAATATGATACAATGAATAAGCACGAACGCAGACTTTTAAAGAATGCGGTGCCGGTTTACAGGCAAAGCGCATTCTGAAAAAGTCTATGTGAGTCTAATGAACACGGGGAAACCGTAGGTTTCGACGTGAGTGATTATACTGGAAATATATAAGTTCTAATGAACTTATCAGTAAGTTGCTTATTATCAGGGGGTTAGGTTTGAGATATGCAGAATTTTAAAGTAGAGTTGAAAAAAATAGTGGATGATTCCTATGATGTTCAGATTGGCAGAGATCTTATTCCGGCACTGGTCTGTGATATGAAGGAAGGCCTGGTGGGGAAGATTCGCAAATTTGCGGTTGTGACGGATTCTAATGTAGAAAAAGACTATGGTGTGCCGGTACTGGAAGCCCTTCGGAAAGCTGGGTTTGCCGCTGAGATCTTTGTGTTTCCGGCGGGGGAAAAGAGTAAAGTACGTAAAACCAAGGAAATGATAGAGGATGCCATGCTGGCAAAGGGCTTCCGCAGAGACTGCTGTGTGGTGGCAGTGGGAGGAGGAGTTGTCTCAGATCTGGCTGGCTTTGTCGCCGGAACCTTTGGAAGGGGTGTTCCATTTGTGAACTATGCCACCACGCTGCTGGCGGCAGCTGATGCATCGATAGGCGGAAAAACTGCGGTGGATACGGAACTTGCCACAAACCTGATTGGGCTGATTTATCAGCCGAGGAAGGTATATGTAGACATTGATACGTGGAAGACACTTCCCAAAGAGCACCTGATCAATGGAATGGCAGAGACGGTTAAGCACGCCTGTCTTGCTGATAAGGAATTCTTTGAGTACATTGAGGCCCACGTGGAGGATGTACTGGCGTGTGTTCCGCAGGTGTGTGAGTATATATCCGGGAAGAACTGCAATGTAAAATATCAGGTTGTGATGAAGGATGAAAAGGAAAAGAGCCTGCGGGAGATATTGAATCTCGGCCATACAGTGGGACGGGCCATCGAGACGGTGAGCGGCTACCGCCTTCTTCACGGAGAGGCGCTGTCCATCGGAATGGCAGCTCAGGTAAATCTGGGGTGCCAGTTAGGATTTTTATCAGAGGAGGAGAGAGACCGGGTCATTGCCCTCCAGGAGAGAATCGGGCTTCCGGTGCGTATTCCGGACTATATTGACAGGGAAGAACTGGTGAAAAAGCTGTACACGGATAAAAAGGTGCGGGATGGAAAACTTCGTTTTGTATTCCAGAAGGGGATCGGGGATGTGATGACTTTTGGCGAGGATGTATATGCCAGACCGACCGCGGAGGAAGAGATCCGGGAAATTATCATGGAGCTGTAGTCGGTATTTCTCTGGATTATCAGAAGAGGGGGGGAGCTGGTTTGAACCAGAGACAGCTGGGAAAAGAAAAGGAAGAACTGGCGTGTGGTTTTCTGCGTGATAAGGGGTATGAAATAATCGCCTGTAATTACTGGTGTCGCGGTGCCGAACTGGACATCGTGGCGAAAGACGAAGATTACCTGGTATTTGTGGAAGTCAAATACCGAAAAGATCATTCCTGCGGTGGAAGCAGATATGCCGTTTCACCAAATAAAATGCGAAAGATCATACAGTGTGCCAGAACTTATTTATATCGGGAGAGAGTTCCTATGGACACACCGCTGCGGTTTGATGTGATTGCCATAGAAGGGAAGAAAATCTGGCATTTTGTCCACGCTTTCGATGCAGATGGATGGAGTTAGCTCAAATTTGTACCATTGAGCCGGCCTGGTGGTATTATTGCAACGATAATGAAAAACCAGCGGGTCTCTCTGGATTGTTCCAGGGATGCCCGCTGGTTTTTGAGGCTGCAGTCTTTTTATCAGACACGAATATCGATGTTCCCTCCCAGGGAAGGATTGACAGACTGCTCCATCATTCTGGTAATATTGTCTCCCATGGTCTTTTGCAGATCCAGTGTCTTATCCAGCATCGCTACCGACACATTAGACATAACACTTAATGATGCATTTGCCATAGAATATGAGGCAATATCCATTCCCAGTGACATATCCATAGGCTCATCCTCCTTTTATTGGGTTCAATATTTAAATTAGTATAACATTTTCTTTGATAAAATACAATAAAAATAATCATTGATTTTAAACAGAGATTCTTGTAGAATAATCTATGTATGGATAAATTGTGAATAATTTGTTACACTAGTTATAAGAAAAGAGGATTTTATGAGTAAACCGATTGTGGCAATCGTGGGACGACCTAATGTGGGAAAATCCACGCTTTTTAATACGTTGGCAGGTGAAAAAATTTCGATTGTTAAGGATTATCCTGGAGTGACCAGGGACCGGATCTATGCGGATATGGTCTGGCTGAACCGGAGCATGTCTCTGATCGATACCGGTGGGATCGAGATGGATACCCATGATGTTATGCTTTCTCATATGAGGGAACAGGCGGCCATCGCCATAGATACAGCGGATGTGATATTGTTTATCACGGATGTGAGACAGGGACTTGTGGACGCAGATTTTAAAGTGGCAGATATGCTTCGCAGATCCAGCAAGCCGGTAGTCCTTGTAGTGAATAAAGTAGATAATTTTGAGAAATACATGCCGCATGTATATGAGTTTTACAACCTGGGCATTGGAGAACCTTATCCGGTATCGGCTTCCTCTAAGCTGGGGATCGGAGATATGCTGGATGCAGTTTTAGAGCACATTGCACCAGAGAAGTTTGAAGAGGACGAGGATGAACGCCCGAGGATCGCTGTCGTGGGAAAACCAAATGCGGGTAAATCTTCATTGATCAACCGGCTTCTGGGAGAAAACCGTGTGATCGTTTCCGAAGTTGCGGGGACGACCAGAGATGCCATCGACACGGAGATCATACGGGATGGAAAAGAGTATATTTTTATTGACACTGCTGGAATAAGAAGGAAGAATAAAATTAAAGAGGATTTAGAAAAATATAGTATTATCAGGACCGTCGCTGCTATCGAGCGGTCGGATGTAGTGGTGCTGATGATCGATGCGGTTGAGGGAGTGACGGAGCAGGACGCCAAGATTGCCGGCATCGCCCATGAGCGGGGAAGAGGACTGATTATCGCGGTGAACAAATGGGACGCCATAGAGAAGAATAATCACACGATTAAAGAGTACACGAATAAGGTGCGGGAGATTTTATCTTTTGTTCCCTATGCAGAAATTGTATTTATCTCTGCCCTCACAGGCCAGAGAACCGATAAGGTATTTGAGCGGATCGAGACTGTGATCCAGTTTCATTCCATGCGGGTTCAGACCGGCGTGCTCAATGAGATACTCATGGAGGCAGTTGCCATGCAGCAACCGCCCTCAGATAAGGGAAAGCGGCTCAAAATATTTTATATGACCCAGGTTAGTACCAAACCGCCTACCTGTGTTCTTTTTGTAAATAGCAAGGAGCTGATGCATTTTTCCTATCAGCGCTATATCGAAAACCGGATCCGGGATACCTTTGGCTTTACCGGAACACCGATCCGTATGTTTATCCGTGAACGAAAGGAGAAATAAGACGTGTTGAAATATATTCCGACAGGGATTGTACTTTTGCTCATCGGCTATGCCTTTGGCTGTTTTTCTACCGGATATCTTGTGGGAAAACGAAATGGAATGGATATCCGTTCTACTGGCAGCGGCAATATTGGAACCACCAATGCCCTGCGTTCCATGGGGGCGAAAGCAGGAGCAATCACTTTTCTTGGGGATCTGTTAAAGGCATTTGTTCCTATGCTGCTGGTGAAGTATGTGTACTGTGTGCAGATGGGATACGATCCGAACCAGTCTCTGGCTTATATGTACACACTTTTTACTGGTCTGGGTGTGGTGCTTGGACATAATTTTCCAGTTACCCTTCGGTTTAAAGGAGGAAAAGGAATTGCTGTGTCAGCGGCGGTTATCGTGGTTTCTACCATGGATCCTTTATTTATCGCGGTAGGTCTGGCACTGTTTATTGCAGTAGTGGCGATCACCCGCTATGTTTCCCTGGGATCCCTGATCGTTGTTTGGTATATTCCTATTTTTTCAGTGATACATTTTCGGGGAGATATTTTTTTCCCGGTTATACTTGTGTTGAGTCTGATGTTTACGATCCTGGCTTACATAAAACATAGTGCTAATATCAAACGCTTGTTAAATGGAACGGAGAATAAGCTGGGAGCGAAAAAAGATACAGATGGAGGAAAACATAATGAAAAGAATTAGTTTTTTAGGAGCTGGAAGCTGGGGAACTGCCCTTGCTATTTTGTGTGCCAATAACGGACACAAGGTTACTATGTGGTCAAAAATTAAGGCAGAGACCGATATGCTCCGCGAAAAGAGAGAACATGTGGAACGGCTGCCCGGTGCAAAGCTGCCAGATTCCATTGAGATCGTAGATGAGATTTCGGCGGCATGCCAGGAACAGGACATCATTGTGTTTTCTGTGGCGTCACCATTTGTTCGGACTACGGCTGAACTGGCAAAGCCTTACATCAAACCAGGTCAGATCATTGTAAACGTGGGAAAAGGAATTGAAGACAATACACTGATGACATTGTGTGAGATACTCGAAGACGTGCTTCCAGAAACAAAAGTGGCAGTTTTATCTGGTCCTAGCCATGCAGAAGAGGTATCAAAGGAGATGCCCACTACAGTTGTAGTTGGAGCGAAGGACGAAAAAACAGCGACCTTTATCCAGGATGTATTTATGGGAAAGAATTTCCGTGTCTATGTCAGTCCCGATATTGTGGGAATTGAGCTGGGGGGAGCATTAAAGAATGTGATCGCTTTGGCGGCGGGAATTCTGGACGGAATGGGTCTGGGAGATAATACAAAAGCGGCTTTGATGACCCGTGGCATTGTAGAGATCAGTCGTCTGGGAATGGAACTTGGCGGCAGAATGGAGACTTTCTTTGGACTGTCGGGGATTGGTGATCTGATCGTGACCTGTACCAGTACTCACAGCCGGAACCATAACTGCGGCTATCTTCTTGGCAAGGGAAAGACACTGGAAGAGGCGAAACAGGAGATCCGTCAGGTGGTTGAGGGCGTCAATTGTGCCAAGGCAGCTATGAAATTAGCCAATAAACATCATGTCAGCATGCCGATCGTGGAGCAGATTAATGCTGTATTATTTGATAATAAGTCCACAGAGCAGGCGTTAAAAGATCTCATTCTCAGGGAGCGGGTTATTGAATACCAGTCTTTAAGCTGGAAATAAACCGGCCTGTCAAGGTGGATTAAAAACATACGAAGATGTTCTCTTTTGGGAGCATCTTTTTTTGTCTGCATCCAATTTCTTTCGACCTCGTATCCGGTTTGCCACAATTTTGTCCTATCCGGTTGTTAGCATGGATAACATCACAACTGGGCGTGAATATCAAGCCAGCCTGGCGCTGCCCGGAGATTATTGTAACGTGATATGAAGATTTGGAGGCATACATATGAACAAAAAGGTTAAGCAGCTTGTTAAGACAGGAATATTTTTTGCGGGGATTGGAATTTTTTGTGCCGGCAGCAGGGTTTCGGCAGCAGAAAATCCCACGTACACCATTACGAAGGGGAAGAAAGCGACGATTTCTACAATTATCCGGAAAAATCCCCTTACTTCATCAAATCAGAAAAAATATAAGAATCTGACCTGGAAATCCGGCAATAAAAAAATCGTAAAAATCATCGGCAATAAGAAGATCAAAGGATTAAAAAAAGGAAAGGTATATATCAGAGGGTATAACAGCAAGAAGAAAAAAGTGCTGGCGATCCGTGTCACAGTGGGGAAAAAGGTTTCAAAAATCAATTTGAAGTCTACGACAGTAAACATGTATGTGGGAGATAAGGCAGCATTGAATGCGGCAGCGGCCCCAGCCAGTGCCTCGAACAAAAAGTTGTTCTATTCATCTTCCAACCCGGCCGTCGCCACAGTGTCAAAAAATGGACGTGTGACAGCGGTATTAAGCGGAAATTCAGTCATTACCATCCAGTCCAAGGATGGTCATGCGACAAAAAAGGTAAAAATAAAAGTCCAGTCGGAACTTGTGCGCACCACTTCCAAGGGAAAAGTAAAGGGCATCGAAGATGCCAATGGAAAATCGCTGGTTTGGTACGGTGTTCCCTATGGAGCGTCCACAGCGGGAAATAACAGATGGAAGGCACCTCAGCCTGTGGCGGCATGGGGGGGAACACTAAATGCCACAGCAGCGAAGCAGCCGGCGGCACAATACAGTGACGGCACTACCTATCTTGGTACAGAGGACTGTTTGTATGTCAATGTTTACCGACCAAATAACGGGGCAAAGAATCTTCCGGTCATGGTATACCTCCATGGGGGAGGAAATGCCTCCGGCAGTTCGGATGTAAGTTTTTCCAATATGGTATCAGCTACAAATGCCATCGTAGTTTCCGTGGAATATCGTCTGGGAGCCTTTGGGTATCTCAGTCATCCGGCTCTTCGGAACGGAACAGAGGAAGAGAACAGCGGTAATTTTACCCTGCTGGATGTGAAGGCAGCGCTTACCTGGGTTCGGGATGAGATCGGGAATTTTGGAGGTAATCCTGGAAATGTGACCTTGTCTGGTTTTTCTGCCGGAGCGAGAAATGCCCTGCTCTGCATGATCTCGCCGGGAATGAAAGGACTTTTTCACAAGGCAGTTATATTCAGTGGTGGCTGCAATACGTGTACCAATGAAGAGGGTGAAGAGTCTGTGGAGGATAAACTGGCGGCGATACTGGTTAAGAGAGGAACCTTTTCCGACAAAAAAACTGCCGGGGAGTATCTCAAAGAGGCCTCAGACCAGACAATCCGTGATCTTTTTTATAGTCTGTCCACTTCAGAGGCAGCCAATATGTACAAATCCTCTGCACTCAAGCTGGGTAAATTTCCACAGGGTTTCAATGACGGTGTGGTGATTCCGAAGGAGGGATTCTCTGTTATTTCTACTGGTAATTATAACCGTGTGCCTGTGATCCTGGGAAGTGATGCCACAGAATTTTCATCCTTTGCCTGGAGCGGGAGTCTGACTTCTGAATTGGATGAAGTGGCAGGGATCACCTCTTCTTCCCAGATGATGAAACTGGTAGAAAATGGGATTAAGTATGGAAGTATGCTGCAGTCGGGACATTATATCGAGAAAACGGCGGGACTTCTCAGCCAGGACGCGGCGCACAGTAATATTTATGCCTATCGTTTTTGCTGGGGAACGGATTCCAGTGTTACAGATGGATTTTATAGCCGCTATGTCGGTGCCTTTCATGGCGTCAGCAAAGATTTTTTAAGAGGAATTTATAAGAATAATTATACAGAATATTCGCCCAATGCCATTGCCGCTGCCAATAAGCCGGGACGGGTGGCACTAACCGAGCTTATGCAGAAATATGTTGGTAATTTTCTTGCCAGCGGCAACCCCAATGGTGCGTCTCTGGCAGACTGGGGAACCTGGAACAATACTTCCGGTGCCCAGAAGATTATGATCTTTGACGCAGATAGTGGGAAAAGTACCTCTGGTATGAGTAATGAGTATTACGATGAGATGGGAACCTTTTCCCAGATGCGGGCGAATCTTACAAAATCAGAGTATAATATATTGGTAAAATCACTGTTTGCGGAGAGGTTCTTTATGCCAGCGGTAGTTCCGGAGTATTGAAAATAGTAAGTTTCAGACAAGAATAAAGGCAGATTCCAATTGGCGCCGCCTAATTGGAATCTGTCGTTGAGACGATCACAGGGAAAGAGATCTGCATTTCAAATCCTTTTTCGGGACTGTCCCATGCATACCAGCTATGGGGACATGGATGTGTCAATCCCCCGTGACCGGAATGGAGACTATCAACCACAGCTCATCAAAAAATATCAGAATACCGTAACACAGGACATGGAAGAAAAAATACTCTCCATGTATGCGAAAGGAATGACTACTGGCGACAT
>JAAVZE010000134.1 GCA_022791495.1 Eubacterium sp. | reverse complement strand
TGAGATTGATACATGCAAGTTACAATATGTACCATAACAGTATTGATATTACTACATTTGATGGCTACATATTACGGATTGACTGTAACAAGGCAGAAGAAGGATTAAAGACCACAGCATGGACGGATCATGTGCTAAATGCTATGGCAATAGACAATCCACTTGAATATGCAAGGCTTTATCTAAATAACGAAATGCAGATATTTATAGACGCTAAAGACAGCTTAGATGTATGATAAACCAAAGAAACGAAGGAAAACACTTAGAATTTCATATTACGAAATTTTATGTGTTTTCCCTTATTTATTACTCGCCTCAAAAGAATAAAACAACAGTATAAATCCAAAAGACAAAAGTGAGTTATTATTTTAAATCTTCTAAAATTTCTTGTGCTTTTTTCTTAGACAGATATTTGACCTTGGTAATTTTATTATCACTGTTTCTTATAACCTTTACATCTACTTTTCCTTTCTTATCATAACTGAAATTTTTAAAGGAACGGTCTTTTCTTGTGTCCATAAGAATACGGATGCGCTTGTTTTTATAATAATAAACACCATTTTTTATCGTAATATTCCACTTGGTATATTCTTTTTCTTGTTTGTCCGTTTTAAAGCCGTTCGTATCGCCCTGCTGTACCTTAAGCGCCACATCAATAATTGCATTGGCTTCTTTTTTTGTAAGCCATCCCTTGTTTTGCATATATTTACCTTCTTTTTTGATTTTACTACTGAGATTTTTGTTGACGTAATAACTGTTAAAACTAACATAGGCATCCGGCCACACGGCACTAAAAGTCACTCCGTAGTCTGGTCCAGTTGAACCGGGTATATCTTTTTCCCCTGCATTATCAAAAAGGATAAAATATTCTCCATTTTTATACACAACGGAATGAGGTGTCTGCACAGAATTGGAAGATGTTGTTTTTGCTTTAGATTTGTCTGTTACAGCAACATTCCGTTTTGTTGCTGCATATACCCCCATACAAGATGAGCAGACAAACAATATTATTGTTAAAGAAAACATTGTTATGTAAGTTACTTTCGATAATTTTTTAAAATTCATAATTGCACCTAACCTTTCTTTTAAATTTTTTTTGCTATCACTAAATGCAATAGGCGATACAGGCAATTTGTATTTTACGTTTCTTCCCGCCGCCCGCAATAAAGTATCTCCATAGGCATATCGCTCCTGTTTATCTAAGTTCCATATTACCGCCTCATCACAAGAAAGCTCACAAGCCCTGTTTATACTCCGTTCCATCATGTACAAAAGAGGATTAAACCAATGTATACAGACAACAATCTGTATCAGCCATTTATACAGGATATCTCTCCTTCTATAATGTACCAGCTCATGTGAAATAGTATGCCGAAACTCCAAAACCGTCATTTGGGTTGTGGAAAGGATAATACAAGGATTGAATAAGCCAATCATAATAGGAGATCTTATCATGCTGTTTACAGAAAGCGCCATCCTTCTTTTGACATGATTTTTCTCCAGCAATTTATCAAATTCTTCCAGCAAAACAATATCTTGTACCTCTTTACTCCCCGCACGAATATATTGCAATTTTTTTTCGTATGTTAATATTTTCCTTGCAAATAGAATAATTGCAGGCAACAACCAGATAAGCCATAAATATTGACAGACAATATCTGATAAAACATACGGTTTTCCTGTCAGCTCTTTGTTAGTTACTTCATCCACAGTTTCATCTGTTATTCCATAATTGATTTCCGATGATTGTATATTACCTTTTTCATCTTCTGTATTCTCCGACTGGATAACATTTGTTTTGAAGTCTTCCGTTGGCGTTTGTTCATTCTGCAATCCTTCCAAGGAAGAATTGTCTATACCACTAATTGGCGGCTTTGCAGATTGGAACAGCTCATTCATCAAATTTTGTTGTGGAGCAAAAGGAAGTAAAAGCCGGATAATGGCTATCATCCAAATATAGTACTGCCATTGTCTGCAAAATTTCTTTCCAAACAACAGTAACACAAGATACAGCATGATAATCACAATTCCACCGGACAGTGACATTGATAAAATGACGGCTAAAACTTCGTTCATTTTCTATCTTTTCCCTCCTTCCAATACATTTTTAATTCTTCATATTCTTCTGGTGAAAGCAATGCTCCCTGAATCAAGGTACAAACAAGTCCTTTAGCATCTCCCTCATAAACCCTGTCAAGCAGGCTTTGCGTCTGCACCTCTTTGTACCGTTCTTCTGATATGATTGCTATGTATTGATTCCTGCGACCAATTTTTTGCACGCTTAAGAAACCTTTACTCACCAATCTCGAGAGCAGTGTAATAATCGTATTTTTTGTCCATGACAGTCCTTTTTTTTCTAAAGCCTCCACGATTTCTGCATACATTGCCTGATTGCCATTACCTGCCCATATAATTTTTAACAGTTCTAATTCATAATCTGAAACCTGTTGCAAAATATCTACCTCCCCTTTCATTGAATAAGTTCCTAATTTAACCATGGTTATATACTGAGGTTCTTGACGGTAAAGCATTCCTTATCTTTTTATGATAACATACTGTACACTAAGATTAAGATAACACATTGTACACATAATATCAAGACATTATTTAAAAAAATATGATATTTTACCATGCCTATCTACCAACAACCATTATCTGCCAACAGAGCTATTCCTTTACCTGCTCCACTCATCTATCTCTTTATCTATCCGATAAACAGAACGGTCATATCTTGTTTCCTCCGGTTTCATTTCCTCCATAAAACTCTCCACCGCCTTCACATACACCTCTGCCTGTTCCAGTGTGCATATCCGATTCTCCGGTATAATCTCGTCCTTAATATCTATAACCCTTATATTCTGTTCCGTCTGCACATTCCGAAATCCCGCCGGCCGGTAATCCGTTCCCCGTCCGTTGAAATCCTCATACACCGGAACAACCTCCCCTTTTGACGTCTGCCACGAGGCAATCTCCGGGAAGATAACAAACCTTTCATATCGTGGGAGAGGGGTGCGGTACTCTTTCAACAGCCTGCCGAGAGGGGTATAGCCATACGGGGTAGCTGCTTTTATATTCCGCTTTTCCTCCACCAGCCTTGCAAATTCCCTCACCAGCGGAATCATGGAAAGCAGTTTGTAAAGGATTGCTTTGAGCTTATCCAGCACATTGATAAAATCCAGCCGTTTTTCAAACTCCCTGTCTAACACACTGATATCCTCTAAAAGCCCCTCTTTTTTCATTTGTATTTGTTTTTTCTCATTCTCTGCTTTGCTGACATCACTCAAAAGAATTTCTTTTTTAGAGCGAAGGATAAACGTGTCTGTTTTTAAGGACTGGTTTTCCTGCTTGATTTCTTCCTGTTCTGCCATCAGCTTTTGTTTCGTTTCCCTGCCTTCCGCCCGTATCTGTGACAACGCATCCTCTGCCCCGGCAATCTCCCTTTGCGTGCCGGATAAGCGGTTTTCCGCCTCCGCAGCTTTTTTCTCTGTATGCGTAAGGCGGGTAAATGCGTCATAAAGCAAATCCTCTTTTTCATCAATACCAGCTTCTATTTTTTCTAAACGCTCTGTTTCCTGCTGCACCTTGTACTCCGCCACCGTCAGGTCATGGTTTTTGCCTTTCTGCTTGCTCTTTACAAACACGTCATAGTAAACAAGCATCTGTATATTGGCGGTTTCCCGTAAACTGTCCTGCAAGACAGTTTCCAGTGTTTTGGGAGTGAAAACGGAGCGTTTTGACACCTTTGTTTCCAGCCCCCGCTTGAATCCTCGCCCTATCGGAACGCCTACGACGTGCATATGCGGGCTTGCTTCATCAAAGTGAACCACCGCATTTGCCACCTTAAAATCCGGCATTTCCTTTTGCAACTGTTCCAGCAGGGCATTGTACACCTTGCAGATATTCTCTTTATTTCCTTTTTTCTTATCTGTATCAGAAAAGATATATTCCCAAAAATCCTTATCCCCGCACTGGAAAATAATCTCCACTGCCATATCCTGATTCTTTTCAGAGACGTGTTCAAAATAATCGTCAATCCGCCTGTCAGCCCTTGTCTGTTTTTGGTTATACTGCTGTAGTGCCTCTGTAAATGTGTCCTTATAGACTTTTTTCACATCCCGCAGAAGATTTGTACTGCCAAAGAGCAAGGCAATGTTTTCCCTGTCATATTCTTTGGAACGGTATTTCCGCAGATTGTGTTTTGCCACGCCGGACAGTTTCGCTTTGCTGTTGATGGCACTTTTCCCATTGCTGATGTGGGCGCTGTATGATACGTCGTCCATCCCATCCTCCTTCCTGCCGGAGAGGAATCTTTTCTTATCCGTTATTCCTGTTCCGGCTGGTTTCCTTACCAATCATTTCAAGTTTTCGGTTTCCCTTTCGGCTGATGGGAACGTGGCGGGCTGCGGTTATCATTTCGGCTCTGCCGATAATGATAACCCCCTAGCATTTTTGGCAGGCCAAAAATGCGGGGGCTTTGTTTCTCCTGCACGTTGCCTGTACTTCCTGCCTTTTTATCTGCAAGCCAAGCCTTTTCCTAATGCCTGTATTTTTCCATAGCGGAATATACAGATAAAGAGAAAGCAACAGCATAGTGCAGGCAAAACCGCAAAAAGTGCTGGCATAGGTGCAGGCACTTCATTTTCCGTAGAAAAAGCGGTGCAGACAGTGGTGCGGGCAAAATCCCCAAAAGTGCAGGCATCAAAAGAAAAAGTGCAAGCAAATGTGCGGGCAAAACTGTTAAAAGTGACAGCACCGTTTCGCTCGGATATTTTCTTTATGGTGTAGTTTTGGTGTAGGATTTTCACAAAATGATGTAGGAATGGTGTAGGAACAGTGTAGAAAAAACTGTATCTTTCTACATCATTCCTACACCAAAACTACATCATAATTGACGGAAACTACACCGTTCCTATATCAAATCTACATACACCCACTGTTATTCCCAGCCGAAAATCTGTTCTCCATTGATAAAGACCGGAGTCTGTGATACACTTATCTTGCGTGTAGGTATATCAGGACTTCGGTCTGATTGCCAATGGGGGCAGCCGTTATGGCTGCCTCTTACTATGTCCGGACAGTTTTCACGTCCGGACGGTTCCGCAGGTCTTTTCCCTCATTGGCTGCCATAAACCTCTCCAGCACATCCCTGCGTATGATTGCCTTCCGTCCAATCCGCAGCACCGGGATTTTCTCCCATTCCACCAGTTTCCGCATGGTGTTCCTGCCGATGCCCGTATACTCGGACGCTTCTTCTATCGTCATTCCAATTTTAACCTCTGCCATAAAATCCCCCATTTCTTTTGATAATCCGTTTCTATTCTGTTTGCTTTGCTGTTCATATCCGTTTCCCCCTTTCTTGTTGTTTTTTTGATATTGCATTTTGCAACACCATAAAATACATGATATACTGCCATGATTTATTTGTCAAGTCTTTTTGCGGTTGTTTCTATTTTGCATATTGCAATATATGTTTTTATGTGTTATTATGGACTTGTAGCAAAGAAATACATTCCCCTTTAACAGCTTATAATAGGCAGGGGGGAACACAGTACAGGGAGGCCACGATGGAGAAAAAAGAACTTCGCAGGACTATCGGTGAACGGGCGAAACAACGCCGCAAGTCGCTGAAACTTCCCCTCCAGTATGTAGCAGGGCAGATGGACGTAAACAAGACCACCATCCAGAGATACGAGAATGGGAGCATTGACAACACCAAGAAACTCATTGTCGAGGGACTGGCGGAGGCACTTCACGTTTCTGCGGCATGGCTGCGGGGCGAAACAGAGGATATGGGTGCAGATATGGCGGACAGCAGGGATTTTAAAATTGAATATGCCATGAGCCGGATTATGGGCGATTTCCCACTTGACATGGCAGAGGGGGAAAGCGATTTTTCCAAAGATTTGCTGCTTTTGTTCCTTTATGAGTACCGCATGTTCAACCAGTCCCTTTCCCATGCGTTGAAGGAGTATGGAAAAAGTGGGGATTTCAATGAGGCCATGTCAAAAGTCATGGGCTTTGAATCCGAGCAGGAGTTTAATAATGTCATGTTCCTGCGGGAGATTATGCGTTTCATCAACAGCACGAGTGAAATCAGTGACATTGTAAGGGTTTATGCCAAAGAGCCGGAACTTGCGAAAACAAGGCTGAAAAATCTGCTGAGTGACCATTCCATGTAACGGGGCAACCGGAGTTTTGATATGCCTACACGCAACGGCATTTGAACCAAGTACCTCGTGACTGGCGTCACTCGGTCGTGGCTATCGCCAAATACAAGAAAGATAAGATTTGTCTTTCTGTGTGCAAGCACACAACAGCCAAATCCATCTTTCATGTGCATGGCTCAATGCTAACACGCATATCTTATCAGTTCCGATTGCCGGTCAGGAAAGGAGATTTTTATTATGGCAAAAGGTTCTGTAAGGAAAAAAGGAAAGAAATGGTACTACCGCTTTTATGTGGAGAACGAAAGCGGGAATCTGGTGCAGAAGGAGTATGCAGGCACAGAGAGCAAAAGCGAAACGGAGAAAATGCTCCGCAAGGCAATGGAGGATTACGAGGAAAAGAAGTTTGTGGCAAAGACGGAGAATATCACTTTGGGAAAACTTCTTGACGTCTGGGCAGACGAAGAACTGAAAACGGGGACATTGAGTAACGGAACTGTTGAAAATTATCTGCTGACTATAGGCAGAATCAAACAGCACCCCATCAGTGACCGTAAACTGAAATCAGTCACATCCGAGCATTTACAGCAGTTTTTGGACATACTTACATTCGGAGGCACAGTCGGGGGATTTACCTCAAAAGGGTACAGCAAAGATTATATTCATTCTTTTTCGGCTGTATTACAGCAGGCATTCCGGTTTGCGGTATTTCCCAAAAAGTATATTACGTTTAATCCAATGCAGTATGTGGTGTTAAGGAAAAAATCTGAAAATGCTGACTTATTCACAGACGGGGAAAACGAAGATGTTAAAACCACGCCACTGACATTCCGGCAGTATCAGGAACTGATGGCTTATCTGGAACAAAAGAATAAGCCTGCTGTCCTGCCAATGCAGATAGCCTATTTCACAGGTCTGAGGCTTGGTGAGGTCTGCGGGCTGGCATGGCAGGACATCAACCTTGACGAACAGTGCCTTACGGTACGAAGGAGTGTCCGTTACAATGGTGCAAGGCACAAAATGGAGATTGGACCGACAAAGCGGAAAAAGGTGAGAACCGTAGACTTTGGCGATACGCTGACTAGGATTTTGAAAAAGGCTAAAAAGGAACAGCACCGGCAGCGTTTGCAGTGCGGACAGCTTTACCATCTGAATTATTATAGGGAAGTGACAGAAAAAAACAGGGTACACTATGAACTGTATCATTTAGACGGAACAGCAGAGATACCCGAAGATTACACAGAAATTTCCCTTGTATGCCTAAGACCGGATGGGGCATACGAATCCCCAAGCACAATAGGAATTGTCTGCCGGACGATAAAAGAACGGATTCCGGGCTTTGAAAACTTCCATTTCCATACACTAAGGCACACCTATACGTCAAATCTGCTTGCTAATGGGGCACAGCCGAAAGATGTGCAGGAACTCTTAGGGCACTCTGACATCAGCATTACCATGAATGTATATGCCCATGCCGACAGGGAGGCAAAGCGTAATTCTGCTAAACTTCTTGATAAGGTAGTGGGCAGTGATTGATAGTTTGCAAAAAGTTTTCCCTTGTAAATACCCAGTGAGGGCAAAAATAAGGGAAAACGATATATAATATAAGGTTTTAGGCACGATAAAGCCCTAAAAATAGGGAAAGTTTGAGTGATTTACCTTCAAATCCCGATTTATCGCTCTATGTAACTCCCCAATGAATGGAATGTTAGCGAATAATATTATATTTCAACCGCAGATAAGAGTGGGCTAAAGTTTCACAACTTTGTAATTCCAATATGCCCAGTTTGTCCAACTCGATTTCATCTGTAAAAGACGCTCCATCTATCAGTGAAGATGTTTCCTTTCCGCCAATCAAAACAGGCGCAACAACAATATCCACATAGTCAAGCAACCCTGCTCGCAAAAAGAGCGCATTGAGCGTTCCGCCTGTCTGAACTGTAATTCTCTCGCACCCATACTCTCTTTTCAGTTTAGTCAACAGTTCTTGTGGCAACCGAATCGTCGTCAGCCCCACGGATATAAATTAATTATACCATGGAGCAGTCCGCATCGCAACTTTTTCATTCCTGGTTTTATCCAAGATTAGCCCTATCGGTATTTCTCGCAGCTCTTTCCGAAATTGGTGTTTAAAACGGATTGTCTTGACGGTACCGCCTTTTTCTCGCTCGTCAGAGCAGATAAAGGAGAAATAACAATACAATCCGCAGTCTGACCGGGGAATACAAAAGGATAGAGCCGGATTGCCGGGAGGGAGTGCGGGCGCAGTTGGAGCGTATAAAAGAGCTTTGTAAAGAGCGCAATAATCTGTATGAAAAACAGAATGATTTAAAAGGGCAGAAGTGGAAGATTGAGAAATCGTTGGAACGGTAAGGAATGTGGCGGTTGTCATGCCCTATATTTTTGTAGAAAATAGTGGATAATAGTGGTATAATTAAAACATCAATGTTTAAGTTGACAAAGAAAACAATATGGATAGTTTACAGTTTGGCAGAGTAAAAAGGAGAAACTATGGATATTTGGGATGAGTTATATAAAAAAGCTGCGGAAAAGTTGAATCCACGAGTTTTATCACCATTTATTGAAGCGGGTGGTGTTGCGGCTGCAATTTTAACTGATAAAGGAAATATTTATACGGGAGTATGTATTGATACATCATGTACACTGGGAATGTGTGCGGAGCGAAATGCTATTGCTAATATGATTACCAATGGAGAGAGTAAAATTGTAAAACTTGTATGTGTTATGGAAGATGGAAGCGTAGGTTCACCTTGTGGTGCTTGCAGGGAATATCTTATGCAGTTAGACAGAGAAAGTCCGTTAATGGAAATATTGGTGGATTACAAAAAGAAAAAAACAATTACGTTGAATCAACTCATGCCTGATTGGTGGGGGAAAGGACAGATGAATGCGAATTGCAACCTATAATATCTGGAATACGGATAAAGTATTATCTGAACGGAAACAGGCTATTTTAACACAGATTCAAACAATAAATGCTGATATAATCTGTTTGCAGGAAGTCATGAATTACAATTATTATGAATACATTGCAGAGAAATGTGATTACCAATTTTCCTGCTTTTTCAATCATACAAACGAAGAAGAGGGATTGACAGTATTAAGTAGATATCCAATAAAGCAAAGTAAATACATTTCAAATGCTATTATCACAGTTATTGAGGTTGCTGGATATTTAATATCATTGGCAAATGTCCATTTGAGTTGGGATAGTGTGTTAAAAAGGGAAAAAGAAATTATTCATATTGTAAAATATTTGGATAAGATAGACAGTGATTTTGCATTTATCGCAGGGGATTTAAATTGTTCGCCAAATTCAAGTGTTCATCGTTATTTGCTGGGACAACAATCTCTGTATAACGAAGAATCAAACCCATGTTGGTATGATTTAGCGGAAAGCTACGGGGATATAAAAGGTATAGAGCCGGATATAACGCTTGATTTCCGAACTAATCCCCGTTGGAATGGAAAAAACACGATAGAAGTCAATCAAAGATGTGATTGCATTTTCATTAGAAATCCTTATCCGAAAGATTTTCCTTGTTTAGTCTGTTGTGATACTTTTGGGAAAAAGATAGACTTTCACACAAAACTTACGGCAAGTGACCATTGGGGAGTATTTTGCGATTTGAATTTTATTTCAGAGATTTAGGCAGATTTTGTTTGTTGGTTAATGCAGTTTTTAGAGGTAAAAATGACATGGGTGGTATATTATGCCTTTATCTTTTACAAAAAAGAACACGCCGTGTTCGAGTAACTCTTGCTATCATCAAGAATTTATAAAGAAGAATAAAAAGTGCCAACGAGTACTTGACACAAACGCCTGTCCGTTATTATTTGACAGAATGGAATCACCATGATATAATAAAGTTCTGGTAGCTCGACGGTGCCGTTGAGCTTAAACAATCTTCAGGGCGAGGTGCAATTCCTCACCGGCGGTTACAGCCCGCGACCGGTTCGGCACATGTTGCCGATGCCGCTGATTTGGTGAAATTCCAAAGCCGACAGTATAGTCTGGATGGAAGAAGATGGTTCGGTATTTTAGAGAAATAAGATTTTGGCGAGCCCTGAATATAATTGTATTATATTCAGGGCTTTTTTGAATATGCTGCGCGCGGAAGGAGGGATCCTTATGTCACACGAAGACTATATGAAACGTGCCCTGGAGCTGGCGAAGACTGCCATGGGACACACCTCCCCCAATCCCATGGTGGGATGTGTGGTGGTGAAAGACGGAAGGATCGTGTCAGAGGGATGTCATGAGAAATACGGCGAATTCCATGCTGAGAGAAATGCTCTGACAAAATGCAGGGAAGACGTGGAGGGGGCAGATCTGTATGTTACATTGGAACCCTGCTGCCATCAGGGAAAGACTCCGCCTTGTACGGATATCATCATAGAAAAAAAGATCGGCAGGGTGTTTTTGGGGGCTATGGATCCCAATCCGAAAGTGGCGGGCAATGGTGTCCGCCTGCTGAGAGAAAAGGGGGTCCAGGTGGAGACTGGGATCCTGGAAAAAGAATGCCTGGAGCTGAACGAGATATTTTTTCATTTTATCCGCACCGGAATGCCTTTTGTGGCGATGAAATATGCGATGACACTGGACGGAAAGATTGCCGCCTTCACTGGAGATTCCAAATGGGTGACAGGGGAAGCAGCCAGGAAGCATGTGCATGAGCTCCGAAATAAATATTCTGCCATCATGGCAGGTGTGGATACGGTTCTCGCTGATGATCCTATGCTGAACTGCCGCATCCCGAAAGGAACAGATCCGGTCCGTATCATCTGTGATACCCATCTCAGAATTCCAGAGGAAAGCCAGATTGTGGCCTCCGCGTCAGAGATCCCCACGATTGTGTCCTATGCCGGGGATGGAAAGAAGGAAAAGAGAGAGAAACTTTTGTCTGCGGGAGTAGAACTAATCAGATGTGGAGATGGAGACCAGGTTGACCTGAATCTGTTATTTCACAAGCTGGGAGAAAGGCAGATTGACAGTGTTCTGGTGGAGGGAGGCGGAACGTTACATGGTTCCCTTCTTCTGACCGGACTTGTAAACCGGGTGTACGCCTATGTCGCCCCAAAACTAATTGGGGGAAAAGAGGCAAAATCCCCGGTGGAGGGGACTGGTTTTGCCACAATGAGGGAGGCGGCAGTTCTAAATGAAATAGAAATCATCCCCTTTGGGGAAGATATTTGTATCACGGGAAAAATGCCGGAAAAGGAGGCGGATATATGTTTACCGGAATAATCGAAGAGATCGGAAGGATTGATTCCATTAAAAAAGGAACCCAGTCGGCAGTGCTGGGAATCCGCTGCCAGAAAGTGCTGGAGGGGACGAAGACCGGTGACAGCATCGCCGTCAATGGAGTTTGCCTTACCGTGACCAGCCTGCATGAACAGGGCTATACGGCAGATGTCATGGCGGAGACACTGGAACGAAGCTCTCTTGGCAGCCTGTCAAAGAACAGTCCGGTGAACTTAGAGCGGGCGATGGCAGCAGACGGACGCTTTGGCGGACATATTGTGGCAGGGCATATCGACGGCACCGGAAAGATCCGGGATATCCGCCGGGATGAGACCGCGGTATGGTACACAGTGGAGGCGGAGCCCCAGCTGCTGAGGTATGTTGTGGAAAAGGGGTCCATTGCTATAGACGGTATCAGTTTGACGGTGGCCAGGGTGACGGAGGGAGATTTTTCCGTGTCCATCATTCCCCACACCCAGGGGGAGACCAGTCTGGGATTTCGGCAGAAGGGCGACATCGTAAATCTTGAGTGTGATGTGATTGGAAAATATATTGAAAAGCTGATGAAACCGGCAGAAAGCACTACAAGAGTAGAATCAAACATTACGGATGCGTTTCTTATGGAACATGGATTTATATGATGCCAGGGTCAAAAGGTCAAAAAGCCGTTCATGCTTGCAGGTTAAGGCTTTTGAACTTGAGATCCGAGGCCTCAACTTTATAATACGGAACTGTTTCAAAACAGTTCTTTTGCAGAAATGAGGTAAGTTATGGAAGGGAAAGAGCAGTTTGGTAAAATGGAACAGGCATTACAGGATTTAAGGGATGGAAAACTGATCCTTGTGATCGATGATCCAGATCGGGAAAATGAAGGAGATCTGATCTGTGCGGCAGAATATGCCACCCCGGAAAATGTGAATGCCATGGCAAGTCTGGCAAAGGGGCTGATCTGTATGCCCATGAGCCGGAAGATGTGTGAAAAGCTGGGACTCACCCAGATGGTGGAGGTAAATACCGATAACCATTCTACCGCCTTTACGGTATCTATCGACCACGTGGAGACCACGACGGGAATCTCGGCATTTGAGAGATCTTTGACAGCGGTAAAGACGGTGGATGAGAAGGCAAAACCGGAAGATTTCCGGAGACCGGGACATATGTTTCCGCTGGAGGCGAGAGAGGGCGGCGTCCTCAAACGGGCAGGACACACGGAAGCTACGGTGGATCTTATGAAGCTGGCGGGACTGAAAGAATGCGGTCTCTGCTGTGAGATTATGAGAGAAGACGGCACCATGATGCGTACCACAGAGCTTCTTGAATTTGCCAGGGAACACGGGTTTACTGTGATCACCATCGAAGAAATCATACGCCGCAGACTGGAAGATGAGAGCCTTGTGGAAAAGGAAGCAGATGCGAAGCTTCCCACAAAGTTTGGCGATTTCCGGATTCATGGCTATGTAAATAAATTAAATGGAGAACACCATGTGGCACTTACCATGGGAGATATATCTGACGGTGAACCGGTGCTGTGCCGGGTGCATTCGGAGTGTCTCACAGGAGATGTATTTGGATCCAAACGCTGCGACTGCGGAGAACAGTTAGAGAGCGCCATGAAACAGATTGCGGCAGAAGGCCGGGGAATCCTTTTGTATATGCGCCAGGAGGGCCGGGGAATCGGTCTTATCAATAAATTAAAGGCATATGAACTTCAGGAACAGGGATATGATACGGTGGAGGCAAATGTAAAACTGGGATTTGCCCCGGATCTCAGGGAATATGGGATCGGCGCCCAGATCTTATATGATCTCGGCGTGAAGCAGCTGCGCCTGCTGACCAATAATCCCACCAAGATTACCGGTCTCAGCGGCTATGGGATAAAGATCTTAGAGCGGGTGCCTATTCAGATCGAACCGAAGAGGGAAGATTTCAAATATCTCCTGACAAAACAGGAAAAGATGCAGCATATGACCAATTATAAAAGAGAAATGGAGGAAAATAAATGAGAGTGTTAGAAGGAAATGTAGTAGGGAATGGAATGAAGGTAGGTATCGTGGCAGCGAGATTTAATGAATTTATTGTATCCAAACTTGTAGGAGGAGCGGAGGACGCCCTGAGGAGGCATGATGTGGATACAGAGAATAATGTGGATCTCGCCTGGGTGCCCGGGGCATTTGAGATTCCGATGACAGCCCAGAAGATGGCGGAATCCGGGAAGTACGATGCTGTGATCTGCCTGGGCGCCGTGATCAAAGGATCCACCTCCCACTATGACTACGTATGCGCCGAGGTAAGCAAGGGGATTGCCGCAGTGGGATTGAAGACCGGCGTTCCGACGATCTTCGGAGTGATCACGACGGATAATATTGAGCAGGCTATCGAGCGCGCTGGTACAAAGGCCGGAAACAAGGGATATGATGCGGCGACCACTGCCATTGAGATGGTAAATCTGATGAAAAAATTCTAAGAGGGAGGAAGCTTTCATGACGATCTTATATCCTCTGTATGGGAATCTATATGTGAATATGACCAACCGGTGTCCCTGTGCCTGTACCTTCTGCCTCCGCCAGAACGGAGACGAGCTGAATGGCTCCGGCAGTCTCTGGCTGGAGCGGGAGCCTACAGTAGAAGAGGTGAAAGCAGAGTTTGACAAATTTTCGCCGGACACCTATCAGGATGTTGTTTTCTGTGGTTACGGAGAGCCCACGGAACGATTGGAGGATCTGCTGGAGGTGGCCGCCTTTGCCAAAGAAAAATTTGGGAAAAAGATCCGGGTAAATACCAACGGTCTGGCTAATCTGATGTACGGAAAAGATGTGACGCCGATGTTTGAGGGAAAGGTAGATGCCATTTCCATCAGCCTGAATACACCGGATCCAGAAAAATATCTGGAACTTACCAGAAATAAATTTGGTATCGGTTCCTTTGAAGCCATGTTAAAATTTGCAGGAGATGTAAAACGGCATGTGCCCAGCGTGACGATGACCACAGTGGCGACAACCATTACCGAAGAGGAAGAGAATCGGTGCCGGAGGATCTGTGAAGATCTGGGTGTCAGCTACCGAATCCGTTCCTTTGAAAGTTAGGAGATAGATCATATGAATATAATTGATCCAGTGTACTCTGTACCGGATGGTTTTGACCAGCCGGTACAGGGAAGAAGATATGGTCATGTGGAGACCATTACTTATGATTCCATGACCACAAAGGCCACACGGAAGGCGAGTGTTCTCCTGCCGGTAGATTACGACGAGAAAAGAAGTTATCCTGTGCTTTATCTTCTCCATGGCATCGGTGGTGACCACAAAGAGTGGCTGGAGGGAACCCCACAGTATGTCATTGGAAATCTGGTGGCGGAGGGTAAGGCCAGGGATATGATCGTGGTCATGCCCAATGTGCGGGCGAGAAAAGACGACCGCGTGCCGGAGGATGTATACTGTCTTGCAAACACCACTGCCTTTGATCATTTTATCCATGATCTGAGGGATGACCTTATGCCCTATATTGAGTCAAACTATCCGGTGGCTGAGGGCAGGGAATATACATCGGTAGCCGGGCTGTCCATGGGAGGAAGAGAGGCTTTGTATATCGGTCTCACAATGGCGGACCGCTTTGGGAGCATCGGTGCCTTCTGTCCTGCATTCGGGATTTTTGCCTATGAGGATATATTGTCAGAGCCGGGCCTTTTTACCAGGGAGACATTAAAACTGCCGGATTCCTATAATGGAAAAACGCTTCTTTTGATCTGCACCGGAGACCAGGATGAGGTGGTAAAAGAGAATCCTCAGATGTACCACGAGGCTCTGGAAGAAAATGGGACAGAGCATCTATTTTATGTCACAGAGGGCGGCCATGATTTTCAGGTATGGAAACATGGATTGTATCAATTTGCAAAGCGGATATTTCAGCAGTGAATCTGGGGATTAAGGAGAAGGAGAGAGGTCGATGAAGGTAGCAACAAGACATTTTGTCCGTCCGGAGTATATGAATCATCACAACAGCCTGTATGCGGGGTACATATCAGAATGGATCACAGAGGCAGCCTTTATCGGCATGGCAGAGGTGATGGGGCGCACCAGTCATTTTGTACTGGCGGCGGTGCGCGGGATCAGTGTGACAAGATCCGTCTATACCGGGAGTATCTTGGAACTGAGATATGAAGTGAAAAAGATAGGAACTACAAGTGTAGAGCTGACTGTTGAAGGAAGGGATTTTCTCTCCGGCGATATGCACTGTGAGGGAAGCGTTGTTTTTGTCAGTGTAGATGAAGAGGGGAAAAAAACGCCTCACGGGCTGAAGGCTGTGGCGGTTGAGTGATCAAACAACAGAGTTTGGCGAGAAGAGTAAAGGAGATACGGTGATGCAGGTAAATGAGGTACAGGAACGGTCACAGAGGATCTGTGACAATATGGAGCAGGTTATTCTGGGGAAAAGAGAGGTTATGGAATATGTACTGGCGGCATTTCTTGCCGGGGGGCATGTTCTTCTGGAGGATGTGCCGGGGACCGGAAAGACCATGCTTGCCAAAAGTCTGGCTGCGTCTTTTGGTATGAGTTTTAAGAGGGTGCAGTTTACGCCGGATCTTCTGCCCTCGGATGTCACCGGAATTCACTATTTTAATCCGAAGAGCAGCGAATTTGAATTTCGTCCCGGCGGTATTTTCACCCATATTCTCCTGGCAGATGAGATCAACCGCGCCACCCCCAGGACCCAGTCCAGTCTTTTGGAATGTATGGAAGAGGGTCAGGCAACCATTGATGGCGAGACCATGAAAATAGGTGCGCCATTTTTTGTTATTGCTACCCAGAATCCGGTGGAGACCAGTGGGACATTTCCTTTGCCGGAAGCTCAGCTGGACCGTTTTATGATGAAGCTCTCCATGGGTTATCCGGCAGAAAAGAGTGAACTTGAACTGCTTCGCCGGGTGATGGATGAAGGGGACTTTCTGACAAAGCTTTCTCCGGTATGTACTCATGAGGAGTTTGTACAGATGCAGAAGGCATGTGAACAGGTCCGTGTACACGATCTGATTCTCGGCTATGTGCTGGAGATCGCGAAAAAGAGCCGTGAGAATAAAAACCTTGCCATAGGAATCAGTACCCGGGGGGCTATCGCCCTGGTGCGGGCGGCGCGATGTTATGCGGCGGTGACGGGAAGTGAATTTGTCACTCCGGATATGATCAAAAAGCTGGCGCCGGTGGTATTGTCACACCGGGTCCTGCTGGCGGATTCCTATATGAGTGGAAAGGAGCCGGCGGATTATATCCGTGAAATATTAGGTGCCGTGGCGGCGCCGACGGAGGAAGCATTCAGCGCATGAGTATAATGATATTGGCAGCAGTTCTGGTGGTGCTGGGTTGTTGGATTGCTATCCTGTGGATGGGATACCAGTATGAAAAGAACTGGACGAAGGATTTTGAACTGGAAATTTCCTTTTCCCAGGAACAGGCGGGAGAGGGGGATACCCTTTGGCTCTATGAAGTTATAACCAATAATAAGGAAATGACTTTGCCGGCGGTCTCTGTCAAATTCAAGACATCTAAATTTCTTAAGTTTGAAGACCTTGACAGTGGTTCCGTGTCGGATTATTTTTACCGCAACGATGTGATTAGTGTCAGAGGTTATGAGCAGGTGCGGCGGAAACTCCGGTTAACATGTGCCAGACGGGGGATTTATTCCATAGGGGAAGCGGAGCTTTTTGGCAGGGATTATTTACTCCAAAGAACTTATCTGGAAAAGAAGGAAGTGAAGGCTGGATTGATCGTATATCCTTCTTTTGTGGGAATTGAGAAGATCCTGCCTCTGTTTCAGAAAAGTTATGGAGATATGAAAACGACGGTTCCCATGTTTGAAGATCCTTTTGAATATGTCGGGGTGAGAGAATACCTTCCTGGGGACAGGATGAACCGGATCCATTGGAAGGCCTCGGCAAAGACGGGAAGCTGGCAGGTGAAGACCAGTGCGTATAAGGCGGGAGAACCGGTCTTGATCCTGTTAAACCTTGGTTCACCAGGGAATTTTATCAATCAGACCGCCATGGAGGAAAATATAAGGATCGCTTATTCTCTTGTGCAGTTTCTGGACCGGCGGGGATTGAAGACTATGCTGGCAGCAAATGGCGGTGAGGGATTTCGCATTCAGGGCAGTGGAAAGGGATATATGGCGCAGGTACGGCGGAAACTGGCGGGGGTAACCTACGAGACTCAGATCCAGAGTGGCGTGAGGCTGCTGCAGAGGGAGCGGGACAACCTGACGGAACATGTACATCTCTTTTTTGTTTCTTCCCAAGGGAAGCCTGAGATTCAGCAGGAGCTGGCAGGGATTTTGCACCGAGGCATCTCTGTGACCTGGGTGGCAGTGACAGCAGGCGGAGAGGACGACACCAGACAGCTGCTTCCAGCGCTGGAGTCCTGTATTTACCGATGGAAGGCATAGCTGTGAAAGGCGGAGAAAATATGGAGAAGAATCAAAATATCAGACGCCGGTATAATCATATTGTTACTTTTTATTATTATATGGTTATATGCTATTTCATCATAGCTGGCTCTATGATGGGAGGCGGCTTGGGAGAGACCGGGATCATATGTATTATTCTGGGGGCGGCAGGTTATTTTTACTTTAGTTATCGCTGCAGCCATGAAAGCAGGCGGGAGAGAGAACAAAATAAGGAAAAGAGATGTTATCTTCTTCCCTGGATCCTTGTGCTAATCTTTTCATTTCTCATGCCCTATGCCGCCGCAGATGGTACATTGGAGTCCCAGAGCATCAGCTGGATTCAGGGAGTGCTGCTCTTTGCTTTGGTACTGTTTATTTTTTTGGTATATCTATATGCAGAATTCTATCATGAAAAATATCTTGCCATGTATGCCAATCAGTGTGTGGGTTCGGAGACGATAAAGCGGTTTGAGAAAAATACTGCTGCCAGCTTGAAGAGGAAGACACTGGCAGCAGGAATCGCTGCACTGGTGGTATGTATCATCGCAGTGGCAGGAATGTCTACAGATGTAGAGCTGGAATCCGTTCCCAGGGAGCGCCAGGAACAGAGAAAGATAGAGAGGAAAGAGAAAACAAAATCTTATCCGATGAAAGCCAGGCAGCGGGAGATCGCGGAGGAGACGGAGGAAGAGAGAAGTTCTCTTGTTCAGGTCCTGCTTTTTCTGTTAGAGAAATTTATGCAGATTCTCATGATCCTCTTTTTGATCATCGCCGTTCTATGGATTCTTTATGTTATACTCAAACGCCTGTTAAATTTCCGGCTGCCAGAGTTTGTATGGAGTGAAGAGGACAAAGAGGTAGAGATGGAGGGTATGGATGAGTATATTCCATTGCGGCAGACTGTCCGCAGGGAAGCGTCTTTTCCAGAAGATGCCAACGGACGGATCCGTCGTTGTTTTTACCGTTATATCTGGAAGAGGGCGGGAAAACAGGTGGATGTCAGTATGACCCCCTGGGAGCTGGCGGGAGAGTATCTGCCGGAGGAGCAGGAAAGTGGTCTTACGGAGGAACAGAGACAGGTGGTCAGCCTCTATGAGAAAGCGAGGTACAGTGGAAAGGAATGTACAGAAGAAGAGGCGGAAAAGGTGAAAAAGATTTGTGCCTCCAAAGGAAAATAATTGATGAAAAGAGGGCAGCCAGGGAGCCCCTTCCTTATGTGAAGTGTCCCTTAAATGCCCTCTTTTTATATTTGGAGTTCTCTTGATGGGATTTCTATCAATATTTCATATCTTTCAAAATATCGCAGAAATCAAAGGTGGCAAAATAATCCTGGGGAGTCTCGCCCCGGCGGATCATCTGTACACTGCCGTCTTCTTTTAGAAGAAGCTCCGGGGATTTGAGTTTGCCATTGTAATTATATCCCATGGCATAACCGTGGGCTCCAGTGTCGTGGATCACAAGATAATCCCCGATCTCAATCTCTGGAAGCAGGCGGTCCACTGCAAATTTATCATTGTTTTCACAGAGGGAACCGGTTATATCGTATTTGTGGTCGCAGGGTTCATTTTCTTTGCCAAGAACGGTGATGTGGTGGTACGCGCCGTAGATCGCCGGACGCATCAGGTCACAGGCACAGGTATTTACACCGGCGTATTCTTTATAAATATGTTTCTGGTGGATACATTTGGTAACAAGGTTTCCATAGGGACCCAGCATAAAACGTCCCAGCTCAGTGAAGATCGCCACATCCCCCAGACCGGCGGGAACAAGGATATTTTCAAACTGCTCTCTGACCTCCTCGCCGATCACCTTTATATCATTTGGCTTTTTGTCCGGTGTGTAGGGGATTCCGATACCGCCGGAGAGATTGATAAACCGGATATTGGCTCCGGTTTTTTCTTTTAATTCTACAGCGAGCTCAAAAAGGATGCCCGCCAGTGTCGGATAGTAGTCGTTGCTCACGGTATTGCTGGCGATAAATGCATGGATTCCAAAATATTTAGCGCCAAGGCCCATCAGCTTTTTAAATCCCTCTACAAGCTGTTCTTTCGTAAATCCGTATTTGGCATCTCCGGGGTTGTCCATGATGTCGGTGCCCAGCTCAAAGACTCCGCCGGGATTGAAGCGGCAGCAGATGGTCTCTGGAATTCCTGGGCCTTCGGCCAGATAGTCAATATGTGTATAATCATCCAGATTAATGTAAGCGCCGAGAGAAGCTGCTTTCTGGTATTCTTCCATAGGTGTCACATTAGATGAGAACATGATGTCATCATCTTTGAAGCCAAGGGCTTCTGACATCATCAGCTCTGTCAGGGAAGAACAGTCTACACCACAGCCCTCTTCCTGAAGGATTTTCAAGATAAATGGATTGGGTGTCGCTTTCACGGCAAAATATTCACGGTAACCTTTATTCCAGGAAAATGCCTCTTTCAAAGCACGGGCATTTTCACGAATTGCTTTTTCGTCATAGATATGAAAGGGAGTAGGAAAAGTTTTTTCGATTTCTTTTACCTGTTCCAGATTGACGATGGTTTTTTTCATTATAATTCCTCCTTGTCCGTGTGCTTTACTTTCATAGTATAGCTACATTTATTCGTTCTGTCAATTGTCGGGGTTAGGATTTTCTTTACAAAAATATTCTTGACACGAGTACGAAATCGGACTATAATACGGGGCAAGGAATCCGATTTCGTACTTGGGAGACGAGGGGAAGGAGAGGGCGATGGAAGACAGAGTATGTGATGAGTTGAGGGAGTTTAACAGAATTTATAAGGAATTTGATGATCTGTGGCATGAGACTGCCCTGCATATCGGGCTGTCCGACAGTGCTTTTGATATTTTATATTCAGTGTATTGTCTTGGGGATGGCTGTCTGCAGAGAGATATTTGCGCGTTGTCCTTTGGACGGAAGCAGACCATTAATTCAGCGATCCAGAAACTGGTGAAAGAAGGGATGCTTCTGATGAAACAGGGAAAAGGGAGGGAGATGCATATTTATCTGACGGAAGCGGGAAAAGATTTTGTAAAACAAAAGGTGGAACCCCTGGTGGAGATTGAAAACAGTGTCTGGAAGGAGATGCCGCTGGATGAGAGACAGGAACTGATCCGGCTGACAAAACAGTATGTAGACGGCTATCATTCCAAAGTAAGGATGTTGATAGCAGATCATTAATGGGAGGGAATTAAGATTGAAAATTCAGTTATCAGAACATTTTACCTATAAAAAATTACTGCGCTTTGTTCTGCCATCTATCGTAATGATGATTTTTACGTCGATCTATGGAGTGGTGGACGGGCTTTTTGTGTCAAACTATGTGGGGAAGACAGCATTTGCGGCAGTGAATCTTGTTATGCCCCTGCTGATGATGCTGAGCGCCCTGGGCTTTATGATGGGGACCGGCGGAAGTGCCATTGTGGCAAAAACGCTGGGAGAAGGAAATGAAAAAAAGGCAAACCGCTATTTTTCCATGATGGTGTATGTGACCCTGGCGGGGGGTGTGGCCTTAACCGTGCTGGGCCTGGTTTTTCTTCGTCCCATTGTGACCGCTCTGGGAGCAGAGGGAGAGATGGTTGGTGAGTGCCTGGTCTATGGGAGGATCAGTCTGGCTTCTCTGACGTTTTTTATGGTTCAGAATGTGTTTCAGAGTTTTTTTGTGGCAGCCGAAAAACCTCATATGGGACTGGGGGTTATGGTGGCGGCGGGAGTGACCAATATGGTATTGGATTATTTCTTTATCGTGGTGCTGGGCTGGGGCATCGCAGGCGCGGCGGCGGCGACGGCTGCCGGGGAGACCGTGGGAGGCATTGTACCACTGATCTATTTTTCCAGGAAAAATACGAGCCTTCTCCGGCTGACAAAGACAAGGATAAAAGGAAAGATTCTGTTAAAAGCCTGTACCAACGGTTCCTCTGAGCTGATGACAAATCTTTCCATGTCTCTTGTGAATATGTTATATAACATACAATTGATGAAGCTGGCCGGAGAGGACGGCGTGGCAGCTTATGGTGTGATCATGTATGTAAATTTTATTTTCCTGGCGACCTTTATCGGTTATTCCATCGGCAGCGCTCCTATCGTGGGTTACCACTTTGGCGCCCAGAACCATAATGAGCTGAAAAACCTGTTCCGGAAGAGTATGAGACTCATCGGAGGCTGGGGGGTGCTGTTAATGCTGCTGGCGTTTGTGCTTTCCGGTCCACTGGCGCGGTTTTTTGTCGGTTATGATACAGAACTGTTAGCGATGACCAGTCACGGGCTCCGGCTGTATGCCCTGGCGTTTTTGGTGAGTGGTTTTAACATTTATGGCTCTGCTTTCTTTACGGCGCTGAACAATGGGCTGGTTTCGGCTGTCATTTCTTTCCTAAGGACATTGGTATTCCAGATGGCGGCGGTGCTGATCCTGCCGGGATTATTAGGACTCAATGGGATCTGGCTGGCGATCCTTGTGGCAGAGCTGCTGGCATTGGGTGTGACACTCCAATTCTTCATCCGGAAGAAAAAGGTGTATCATTATCTGTAGTATGACATTGCATACAAATTATTTAGTAAATTTATTTTTATGAAACATTTCTCCTGTTTTTTCCGTCTAATGTATGAATGAAAAGGAGGTGAAAGATTTGAGAAAACTTGTAAAACGGGCGCAGGGAGGAGACGCCGATGCTTTTGTCCAGCTGATCGAAGAGAATCGGCAGAGCCTGTATAAAGTGGCAGTCTGCTATGTGAAAAATCCGGAAGATGCAGCGGATATCATACAGGATACCATCCTGACCGCATTTGAGAAGATCGGGGATCTGAAACAGCCAAAATATTTCCGTACATGGCTGATCCGGATGCTGATCAACAAGGCAAAAGATTTTCTGGAAAAACGCAGCTGGGAAGTGGCCTTTGGCGAGATCCCGGACCGGGAGCACAGTGATGGCGTGCTGGAACATATGATGTATGAGGAACTGATCCAGTCTGTGGATGAACAGTACCGGGACATTCTGGTGCTGCATTATGTGGAGGGACTTCCTACGAAAGAGATTGGGGAGCTTCTGGATATGAAAGATGCCACGGTACGGACAAGGCTGCGCCGGGGGCGTGAGGATCTGCGCAGGGCATATGAGAGACAGTCGGGAAAAAGGGAAAGCAGGATGGATTGGAAGCAGGGAAAAGTTATGATGCTTCCGGAAAGGACAGGGGAAAATTATGCGAGATAACGATGTTAAAAAGATATTGGATCAGGAAGTTGAACTGCCGGATGTGGTTCAGGAGAAAATGAAAGCGGCATACCGGCAGATCGGAGCGGATACAGAAAAGACAGAGAGGATCTGTGATATCAGGAGACGGCGGAGCGTGTATCGTCTCAGATATGTAAAGGCGGCAGGGATTGTATTTTGCTGTCTGCTGGCGGCGATGACGGCGAGAGCGGCTGGTAATGGAGGTTTTCAATCGCTGACGAAGCTTTTTGCAGGAGACACGGAGGTGATCAAAGAGTCGTCGGCAAAGCCTGAAGTATCATCCGGGAAAAACACCTTTAAGAATCTGAAGGTGTCGGTGGAGCAGGTGACAGGTACGGAGCGGCTGAGCTATATTGTTCTCCGGCTGAAAAGAACGGATGGAAAGAAGTTCGATAAAAATAAAAAATACCATTTTGGAAACGTGTCTTTCACCGGAGAAAAGGATGATTTTGTATTGACCAGTGCTGACACAGAAAAGGAAGAGGGGGCAGAGATGTCAGAGAAGGCAGTTCTTCATTTCAATATTTCCAAGGATGGTCTGGGAAATAGGGAAGAATGCTTAATCGATAACGGGATGGTGATTGAAAACCAGGGAACGGATGAGATACGCATGGTCATAACCTGTGAGTACGAAAGACAGAATGGAAAAAACAGTTATTTCCATAAAGGGGAGAAATGCCGTCTTTCCCTGAAAGGACTTATGAGTGACGAGGGACGTGTCATGAAGGGAGAGGCACAGGAAGACTTTGTCCTGGATTATGGAGAATGCAAGGAAAAAGTCTTTACTCCAGATGTCAAAATCCGGCTGCCAGAGATCGGTACAAAGGAGCTGTATCACTCTGTGGGAACACTGAAACGTGTCGTTCTTACACCTTATGCCCTGCAGTTTGAACAAGTGTCATCAGAGGCCCAAAAAGAAAATTATGACCAGTGCTGGACTCAGGTGTATGTGGAGATGGATGACGGAAGTTTTATCGGCCAGAAGACCGAACAAACAGAGGCGGATCTGGATCAGGTACGGAGCGCTTATGGTACCGCAATCAAAATAAAGAATAAAAAATGGGAGACAAAAGACAGGCTGCTCTTTTCAACCCTGGTGGATGTGGATCATGTCAGAGCCATATGGTTTGGAGACCAGCGGATCAAAGTATAAAGGAAAATAAGCCAGAAGGGCAAAAGTTCTCCTTGAAAAAAAACGCATGTTCCGTTACAATATTATTTTGGAAACCTTGACGGACACCCGCCAGTTGCCTGGCGGGTGTCTGTCAGTTCAAATTTCCGCGAAGTGTGACGGTGGTTTGTGCCACCGAGATGAGTGAGGAACATTGTTTTTTGAAAGGATGTAATAGATGGATAAATATGATGGAAGCCAGATCGTGATATTAGAGGGATTGGAAGCGGTGAGAAAGCGCCCTGGCATGTATATCGGAAGCACTGGGACAAGGGGACTTCATCACCTGATCTGGGAGATTCTTGATAACGGCATCGATGAGCACCTTGCCGGATTCTGTTCAGAGATACATATTACTCTGACAAAGGATGGCGGGGTGTCTGTAGAGGATAACGGCCGGGGGGTGCCGGTAGACATTCATCCCACAAAGAAAATTCCTACGGTTCGGGTCGTATATACAATCCTTCATGCAGGCGGCAAATTTAATAACAGTGTATACAAAGTATCCGGAGGACTTCACGGTGTAGGGGCATCGGTGGTCAATGCGCTGTCTAAGAGCATGACTGTGGAAGTCAGGAAGGACGGCAGGGTGTACCGGGATGAATACAAGGACGGAGGAAAGCCGATAGTCAAGTTGGAGCAGGGCCAGCTTCCGGTGATAGGAAAGTGTACAAAAAATGATACGGGGACAAAGGTGACCTTTTATCCAGATGATACGATATTTGAAACCGTTGAATTCAAGCCGGAGACGATCAAAAAGAAGCTGAAGGAGATTGCCTACCTGAATAAAAATTTGAAGATTATTTTTACTGATGAACACACCGGTGAAAGTGCAGTGTTTCAGGAAGAATTTGGAATTCAGAGCTATGTCAGTTATATTAACCGCGATGTAACACCTCTGCATAAGGATGTTATTTATATCGAAGGAACCAGTGGGGACATCGAGGTAGAAGTGGCACTTCAGTATGTAAATACCTTTACGGAGCAGATCAATTCCTATTGTAACCGCATCAATGTGACGGATGGGGGAACGCTGGTGACCGGATTTAAGATGGCGCTGACCCGCGTGATGAATCAGTATGCCAGAGAACTGGGTTTTCTCAAAAACAACGAGGAAAATTACGATGGCAAGGATATCCGCAATGGCCTGGTGGCGATCGTCTCCATCAAGCATCCGGATCCCCAGTTTGAGAGCCAGACGAAAAACAAGCTGGGAAATACCGATGCGAAGACAGCGGTGGACGACGTGTTCAGCCAGGAGGTACAGCGGTATTTTGATAAAAATGTAGAGGTATTGAAAACCATCCTGGAAAATGTCCGCAAATCTTTTAAAGCCAGAACCGCCAGTGATAAAGCGAGACGCTCTGTATTAAAGGAACTGATGAATGTAGACACGAAGAGTAAGCTTGCCGCCTGTTCATCCAAAAAGCCGGAGGAGTGCGAGATCTATATCGTGGAGGGAGACTCTGCCGGCGGCACCGTCAAGACGGCGAGAAACCGTAGGACCCAGGCAGTGCTGCCACTGCGTGGAAAGATCCTGAATGTGGAAAAGGCACCGCTGGAAAAAATACTATTGAACAACGAGATCAAGTCAATGATTGCTTCCTTTGGGTGCGGGATCGGGGATGATTTTGATATTAATAAACTCCGGTATGACAAAATTATCATCCTGACGGATGCCGATGTGGATGGAGCCCATATCAGCACACTGCTCCTGACATTTTTTTACCGGTTTATGCCGGAGCTGATTTATCAGGGCAAGGTGTACCGGGGACTGCCTCCCCTTTATAAGGTAGATTATGAGGATGTGGAAAAGAAGAAAAAGGTAAAAAAAAGCGAATACCTTTTCAATGACTTTGAGTTGGACAAGTTCCGAAAGACAGGAAAGAAGATCCAGGCCCTGCAGCGATATAAAGGGCTGGGAGAGATGGATGATGTACAGCTCTGGGAGACGACGCTGGATCCTGACAGCCGGGTTCTTGCCCAGGTATCCATCACTGATACCGTGGAGGCAGATGAGGTGACCGATATCCTGATGGGAAGCAATGTCCCACCCAGACGACAGTTTATTATGGAAGAAGCGCGGTATGCGAATGTGGATATATAACATTGATTGGAGGAGACTATGAGTCAGCTGAAAGAGAATATCATACAGTTGGATTTTGCGGAGGAGATGAAAACCTCCTACCGGGATTATGCCGTCAGTGTCATTGTATCACGTGCATTGCCGGATGTCCGGGACGGATTAAAACCGGTACAGCGGAGGATCTTGTATGCCATGAAAGAGCTGGGGCTTTCTCCGGATAAACCTCACCGGAAAAGCGCCCGTATCGTCGGGGATACTATGGGTAAATACCATCCCCATGGGGACAGTTCGATCTACGATGCACTTGTTCATATGACCGAGGAGTATTCCATGAATGCGCCTCTGGTGGACGGACACGGAAATTTTGGTTCTATAGACGGAGACGGGGCGGCTGCCATGCGTTATACCGAGGCAAGGCTTTCCAGGGCTGCCATGACGATGCTGGACAATCTTGAAAAGGGGCTTGTGGAGTTCAATCCCAACTTTGATGAAAGTGAAAAAGAACCAGTGGTACTTCCAGCGATGATCCCCAACCTTCTCATAAACGGAACGACGGGGATCGCCGTCGGTATGGCGACAAATATTCCACCTCATAATCCGGGGGAGGTGATCGATGCGGTTATCGCCTGTATGGACCGTCCGGGCATTTCCATCCAGAAACTGATGGATTATGTGCCGGCGCCGGATTTCCCCACAGGGGGTATCATTACCAATTCCGCGGAGCTGTCTTCCATCTATGAGACCGGGGAAGGCAGGATCAGGCTGCGTGCCAGGACGGAGATCGAGAAGGGGGACAATGGACGGACCAATATCGTGATCACCGAGATTCCCTATACAATATCCGGTAATAAGACCAAGCTGGTAGAGACACTCTCTTCTCTTGTTAAGGACAAGGTATTTGATGAGATCTATGATGTCAGGGATGAGTCTTCCAAGGAAGGCATACGCATCGTGATCGAGGTAAAAAAGGACCGTGACATAGAAAATTTATTAAACGGACTGTATAAGAAGACACAGATGGAGGATACCTATGGCGTCAATCTGCTGGCGATCTGCGGTGGACAGCCCAGGCTATTCAATCTTAAGTCCATGATCGAGGAGTTTATCCTGTTTCAGGAGGATTTATATACCAGAGAGTATCATTTTCTGTTAGAAAAGGCAAAGAAACGTCTGGAGATCGTCGAAGGGCTTATGAAGGCGACAGACGTCATTGACCTGATCATTGAGATCCTTCGGGGCAGTTCTTCTGTAAAGCAGGCAAAGGCATGTCTGATCGAAGGGATCACCAAGGATATTCAGTTTAAAAGTGCAGCTTCCAAAAAGCAGGCGGCGACTCTTTTATTTACCGAGGTACAGGCGGATGCCATCCTTAGCATGCCGCTGAGCAAACTGATCGGTCTGGAGATCCTGAAGCTTCACGAGGAAAACGATTCTTTGCTGGCAGACATTGAACAGTACGAAAAGGTATTGGGGGACACGAAAGAACTTTATAAGGTCATCAAGACAAGGCTGAGGGAATTTAAGAAGGCTTTTGGAAGGCCACGCCGCACAGAACTTCTCGATGTGGCGGCAAAGGCCTATGTAGAAGAGATCAAGATCGAAGATATTTATGTGTGCATCGACCGTTTTGGATACACCAAATCTATGGATGAGGGGGCATTTTCCAGGGCGTCAGAGGAGGCGAAGGCAGAGTTTCCTCATATTTTAAAAATGAAAAATACGGACAAACTTTGCCTGTTTACCAATCAGGGAAATATGCACCAGATCAAGGCGGAGAAGATCCCCCGGTGTAAGATGAGGGACAAAGGAACTCTGGTCCACAGCCTGTGCAGAATGTCCAATGATGAAGATGCCCTTTTGTATATTTCTTTTGAGGATCTGTTTGAGTCCATGCTTTTCTTTGCCACAGGGAGCGGGTATGTGAAGCTGGTGTCCGGTGCTGAATTTGAGACCAACCGCCTTCAGGTGGCGGCAACAAAGTTAGATCCGGAAGACAAGGTGACAGCAGTGACAGCGCTGTCTGCCTCTGACGTGTTAGAAGGGAATAAAAAAGTAATTCTGCTCACTGGAAATGGTTTATCCCTGGGATTTCCATTGGGTGAGGTCAGTGAATTCAAGAAAACCAGCCGGGGAGTAAAAGGAATTGCATTGGATAAAAACGATAGCCTCGTGTTTTCTACGGTTGTAGATGTAAACGCAGAGACCTTTGAGTACGAGGGTAAAACCCTGAATGCGAAGAAGGTGAGAAACCGGAAAAGAGCGGCGAAAGGGCAGAAGGCGGCGTTAAATTAGGGAATTTATATAAAAACATCTCAAATGGCAGGAACGCGTATGCTGTCCGGCTGTTTGAGATAAATTTTTTTTTAGGGTTAAGGTGTTCCATCAATCGTCCGATACATATTGTAAGAAACGTTAAAAGATTTATTGAGGTGGTGAAGATTATGAGAATTGACGCATATATGCAGGTAAATCAGCTTTATAAGGCAGGTAAGCCGAGATCTTCTGCAAAATCTTCCAAGTCGGATTCGACGGACAGTCTGGAGATATCCAGTATTGGAAAAGATTATCAGGTCGCCAGAAAAGCTGTGTCTGATAATTCTGATATAAGGGAAGAAAAAGTACAGGATATTATGGACCGGATGAAAGCCGGAACCTACAATGTATCCTTAGAGGATGTGGCAGACAAGCTTGCAGACCGTCTGCTTGGATAACTAACAGGAGGTTGTTCCTTTGGCGAGCTTAATTGAAGAATTGATTGGAACCCTTGACCGGGAAGAAAAGATTTATGCCAATCTGATACCGGTTCAGGAGGAGAAGATAAGGGCGATTGTAGCGAATGATCTGGAAGCTCTGGGACGTCTGTCCGGTGAGGAGCAGAAGATGATGGACGAAGTCGGAAATCTCGAGGCCAAGCGGATACGGGTGACAGAAGATATTGCTACTGTTCTCGGAAAGACTTCGGGGGATATGAATCTGGAGCAGATCATCCAGACTCTTGGCAGACAGCCCGATGAACAAAAGAAATTACAGCACCTGCATGACAAGCTGAGACGGACCATGGCGCGGCTGCAGGAACTGAATGCTCAGAATAAAGAGTTATTAACGCAGGCATTAGAAATGGTAGAATATAATATGAATGTGATAAGAAGTACACGGATGTCTTCGGGAAGCAGTAATTATTCAAGCGACGCTGCACAGGTGGATATGCCCACCTATGGAGCTGGGAGCTTTGATGCGAAGCAATGATAGACAAATTGCAGCATCAAAGATTCCCTGTGGCAGATGTTTCGCTTGTTGCCCACATATGTGTGCTTCTTTTGTTTTGTAAATAAATTATAGTTGGAAAAGAGGAAAGATCCTATGGGAAATCTATTTGCAAGTTTTAATACGGGTGTCTCGGGACTGCATTCGGCACAGACATCCATGAATACATCAGCCCACAACCTTGCCAATGCGACTACGCCAGGGCATACAAGACAGCAGGCAGTTGTGACAGATGCCTTTTATTCATCCAGGTATGGGGCGTACTCTAATAAGATACAGGTTGGTCTTGGAACTAACGTAGTGAAGATCCGGCAGATTCGTAACACATTTTTGGATGACCAGTACCGGGTTCAGGTAGGACGCCAGAGTTTTTATGAGGCACAGTATGAGGCAGTACAGGAGATGGAAGAGCTGTTTGGAGAGTTGGAAGCACAGGAGTTTCTTACCTCTATGACAGATTTGTGGAATGCGGTACAGGAGCTGTCCAAAACACCGAATGATATTACCTGCCGTTCTGAATTGGTTTCTCAGGCAACCCAGTTTACAGAGCGTGCCCAGGTCTTGCAGCAACAGTTAAATGATTATCAGAAAAACATGAACGCTGCGGTGCAGAATCAAGTAGATGAGATCAATGATATCGTGTCCCAGATCCGGGATTATAATATGCTGATCCGCAAGTATGAGGCTACGGGGGAAAGCGCAAATGATTATCGTGATTCCAGAAATCTTCTATTGGATCAGCTTGGATCGATCATAAAATTTAAGCCGATTGAAGAGAAAGATGGTACGATCTCCATTTATTCAGAGGGAGAGTTTCTGCTGGAGGGTAATCACCAGAGCAGGCTGACTACGGCGTATGAGAGTTCTACTTCCAAACTGCTTAAGCCAGTATGGGAGACGGGTGAGGATTACTTTTTCCGGGGAGAACTGGCATACTCTACTGAAACCAATACCGATGTTGGATCCCTCAGAGGGCTTCTGGTGGCGCGGGGAAATCATGCCGCTGACTTTAGAGACCTGCCTGTGAAGCCGGTGGAGGAAGACTTCATGGATGAATTTGGGACGCTGGATGAAAGAGCGTGGTTTAATGCCAATGAAAAATATAAAAAAGATGTAGAAGAGTATAATGAGTATGTTGAACCTTCTATCGTGATGAAGGTTCAGGCGGAGTTTGACCAGCTGGTCAGAGGCATTGCCATGATGATGAATGATACTCTCTGTCCGAATAAAGAACTGGAACTGGCAGACGGGACAAAGATCAAGGTGCTGGATACCGATAAGGCTCCGGTCGGTGATGATGCGAATGAGACGGTGGGAACAGAGCTTTTTATCCGAAGGAAAACGCCGCGGTATACCGAGAAGACAGTGGAAATCATGAACGAAGACGGAACCACCAGCAACATTAAGGTTTATCAATATAATGAAGAGGATGTTGAGGATCGTTACACCTTGTATACCATCGATCAGCTGGAGGTGAATCCAGAGCTGTTAAGGGATCCGTCTAAACTACCATTGACAGCAAATCCGAATTCTGGTTTTGCGGATGGATTTACCCAGTTTATCTGTGCTGATCTGGCGGAAAAGTGGCAGCAGAATTTTTCTACGCTGGATCCCAATTCCATGACTGCCTACAATTTTGCCGGATATTATGGAGCTTTGGTGGGACAGTTTTCTACCGACGGAAATGTGTGGATGGGTATTATAGAAAATCAGGTCATCACAGTAAATTCTATAGAGGGTGAGAGACAGAATGTGATGGGAGTGGCCACTGACGAGGAACTGGCAGATTTAATCAAATTTCAGAAATGTTTTGACGCGTCATCAAGATATATCACTGTGGTAGACGAGATGATCGAGCATCTGATAACCAGCTTATAGGAATGGAGGAGAATAAATGTCTACATTTCAAGGATTAGAAATCGCAAAATCAGGAATGCTTACCTATAACGCGTGTATGCAGACAGCGGCGCACAATCTCGCTAATGTAGGAACGAGAGGGTATTCCAGGCAGGTAGTGAAAACATGTGCCCAGACTCGAAATGTAAGTTCTATCAAAGTAATAGGAGCCGGCGCATATGTGCAGGATGTGGTGCGGGAGCACAATAATTACTACGACATCAAGTATAGAAAAGAAAATTCTACTTATAGTAAATATGGTACCCATTCTTATTATCTGAAACATGTCCAGACGTATATATACGCAAAAAATGAAGAGGATGGCGGTATCACGACAGCTTTTGATCAATTTTGTAAAACTCTTACAGGGTCTGTGGGGGATGGTGGTGATGCCACAAAGAGAAAGGAAATTACTACTGTTGCCGATACACTGACCTCTTTTATACAGAGTACTGCCTCAGATCTTCGGGATCTGCAGGAGGAAGCCAATGAAGAAATAAAAAGCTGTGTGGATCAGATCAACGCCCTTGCAGAAAAGATTGCAGCGGTAACAAAACAGATCAATACCCTGGAAGCATACGGTAATCCAGCAAATGATCTCAGGGACCAGAGAGAGGTACTCATCGATGAACTTTCTCAGTACTGTAATGTGAGAGCAGTGGAAGAAGAACCGGCAAATGGTGTCGGACTGCCTCAGTTTTATCTTTATGTCAATGGCGGCATTCTTCTGGATACCTACCGAGTTAATGAATTAAAGGTGACAGAGATGGATACGACAAAGGCCATCAATGACATATCCGGTCTCTACAAAGTGTCATGGGCAGACGGATCTCCCTTTAATGAATACAGTTCTGACCTGGGTGGAAAACTGCAGGGACTTTACGAAGTCCGGGATGGCAATAATTCGACGACGTTGTCAGGAACGATAGCAGGCATCGAAAATGATAAAGATGGTAATATCGTTGTAACGATGAACGGTGCCAATATTAATGACGTAAATTTGTTAAATATACCAGCACAGGACGGGGAAATCACGATAAATAACGGCGCTTACAGTTATGATACATTTGAGGTACAGGTTTCGGACAGCGGTGAATTTACTTATAAATTCACACTCAAACTAAACATGGATGTGAATCAGGCAAAAGCGTTGCAGAATGCGGTAAACGTCCAGGCAGACGTTGTAGTTGGTGACAATGTGGCCTATAAAGGAGTTCCCTATTATATGGCACAGCTCAATGAATTTGTGAGAACCTATTCCCAGAAGTTCAATGATACCCATAAGGGCGGTTACGATGATTATGAGAATCAGGGCATTGATTTCTTCAATGCCAAAGTACCAGCAGATGGTGCCAATTATATATTTACATCCAAAGGCGAGGGAGGGTATGACTCATCCTTTACTTCCCTGGCGAAAAAAGAAGATAATGGAAGTTATACAGGCAGCTATTACTATATGACGGCATTAAATATCTGTGTGACAGATGCCATTCAGGAAGATCCAAGACTCCTCGCTTTTAATGGAATGCAGGAGGGTGGAAAATCTGAAGGCTTGAATCTAAAAAAACTTTCGGACTTAAAAGATGATTCCAAGATGTTTCTTCACGGAGCGCCGGATTCTTTTCTGCAGTCTATGACGGCAGATGTGGGAGTGGACTGTAAAAAGGCACTGACAATGGAAGCAAACCAGTTACATATACGTGATGCAGTGGATATCCAAAGGCAGGCAATATCTGGTCCCGATGAAGATGAGGAGACGGAGTCCCTGCTTACCTTCCAGCAGATGCTGTTTCACCAGTATAAGGTACTTTCGGTGATGAACGAAGTGCTTGACAGACTGATCAATCAAATGGCAGTATAAAAGAACTGCCACATATAATAACAAATAAAAAAGGACGTGGATGATTTATGCGGATTACTAATAACATGATGAGAAATAATGCAATGCTCCATATTCAAAAGAATAAGGCAGCATACAACAAATATTTTGAGCAGTATGCATCAGAGAAAAAGATTCAGAACCCGTCTGATAATCCGACGATCGCAGTGCGTGCACTTCGGTTCCGTACCACAATGATTGAGATTGAACAGTATCTTTCCAATTGTGACGATGCGGAAAACTGGATGGATGCCACAGAAGAGCCGATTGATAAAGTGAATAAGATTCTGGACGGCATGCTGGAATACGTGACCCATGCGGCAAACGATCCCAATAACGCAGACGACAGGGAGACTATCGCCAAACAGCTCCGCCAGAATGCAGATGCCATTTATCAGGAGCATGCCAACAGAGATTATGCGGGGCGCTATGTCTTTACCGGATATCGTACCGATGTTCCTCTTCTCTTTGGTGCAGATCAGAGCGATACGACGTATACCATTACGGAGAACCTGGAGATTAATGAAATTGAAAAATATTCCTATGTATATGGTCAGCCAAGTTATGATGATACGAAAGATGCATCAGATTATGCTAATGAGGCGTCAGAATTTTTACAGACCCACCGCATTCCTTTATCCTATAGCAACTGTGATAAAGAAGATGTTACGATTACCTATAAGGATGTAAACGGAGACAGCCATACTGTGACAGCAGTTACAAAGAGCATTCCGGATAATAAGACTTATAACGAACAGTATCATCCGGGGGAAAATGAGGTGTATTTTGTACCAGAGACCGGGGAACTGGTTTTCGGGGATGCGATATATGATTCCATCCGTGCAGGATCCGGCCTGTCAGCGCAGTTTAACAAGACTCAGTTTACCGGGAATGATATTCGTCCGGAGCACTATTTTAACTGCAGGGCAGAGAATAATGCCACTGGTGTTGTGAAAAACTATGATAATGTAACCGAGCAGAAGATCAACTATCAGGTTAATTTCAGCCAGACACTGACAGTAAATACCCTTGCCTGTGACACCTTTGACACAACTATTGGCAGAGTAGTAGATGATATTTATAAGGTGATCAATGATCTGGAGATCATTGAGAAAAATTATGCTGCTGTCAAAAAACGGATTGATGACTGCGATCCGAATGACAAGGAAACGCTGGCAAATCTGCAGGAGCTTTATGATCAGATCGGCACACAGCTTACGTTGCAGAATACAGTGCTGACCAACTCCTATTCCCATGCGATCACGGTATTCCAGGATGCCAAGAATAAGCTGAACGTATCCTTGGCAGATCACGGTGCGAGATACTCCAGACTGAAGATGACCCAGAGCGGACTGGAGGTTTTGAAGACAGGAACGGATGAGGCAAAATCAGAGAATGAGGATGCGGATCTTGAGGATGCGTACGTTAATTATACAGAGGCAGATCTTCTCTACCAGGCATCCCTCCAGGCGACATCAAAAATACTGGGGACTTCGTTGCTCAATTTTATTTAATACTTAGGCTGGCGGCACCACTTGTGCGGGAATGGAAGTAAGAGTGAAAAATAAATTTCCCGCTCTGCAGGTTTGTGCGCACGCCCAAACTTGGTAAGGACTATTAGTTCTTTGATGCGCAAAAGGCATGCGCAGATGGAGGTAATTATGCTGATACAGACAAAATATTTTGGGGAGATCGACCTGACGGATGAAAAGATCATTACGTTGGAACGTGGACTTTTTGGATTTGAGGAATTTAATAAATATACGATACTGTATGACTGCGAAAAAGAAGGCGGAGCCAATATTTCCTGGTTTCAGAGCGTAGATGAACCGACACTTGCCCTTCCGGTGATTAACCCACTACTGGTTAAGGAGGATTACAATCCAGTGGTTGAGGATGAGCTGCTTTCCGGGATCGGAGAGATTTCAGAGGAAAACCTGGTGATCCTTTTAACGATGACAGTTCCTGATGATATTAAGGAGATGTCTGTGAACCTGAAAGCACCCATTATCATCAACGCGGATACCAGAAAGGGAGCACAGCTTATAGTGGAAAATCAGGATTATGAGGTGAAATATAAGATATATGATCTCCTCAAAGAAAAGAAGGAGGCGTGATTTTATGTTAGCACTGGCAAGAAAAGTAAACGAATCCATTATCATCAATGATAATGTGGAAGTTTCGATCCTGGAGATCAAAGGTGATCAAGTAAAGATCGGCATCAGTGCCCCCAAATCTGTGCCGGTATATCGCAAGGAATTGTACGTCCAGATACAAGAAGCAAACAAAGAGGCAGTAAATACGGCTAGTCCGGAAAGTTTGTCGGATCTGTTAAAATAGCAGAAGGGAAAAGTTGATCCGAAAAATGTAGATAACAGGGTTAACTTTTCCTTTTTTTATGCCGATAATTTCAGTAAGAACGGTTGAAGTTTGCATATGATACACATGGAGGTGTTAGAAATGGAATTAGAAAAGATATCAAATGTAAATTCGAATTATAGTTCGGCAGAGGTTGCTAAAGTAAGTGCGCCAAAGCCTGTGAAAACCGAGGAGATGCATACCAGTCATACGATGACGAATGCAGTTCCGAAAACATCACAACCAATACCGGTGGATGCAAAGGGAAATGCTGAGCAGCAGGGAGGCGATCAGCAGAGAGAACATGCACCGAGCGAGGCTACGATGGATGATGCAGTGAAAAGAGCGAATCTCAGAATGGAACATACTCGCTGTGAATATTCTTATCATAAGAAGACCAACAGGGTGTCCATTAAGGTTATCAATTCCGATACGAACGAAGTGGTTCGGGAGATCCCTCCGGAAAAATCACTGGATATGCTTCAGAAGATGTGGGAGATGGCTGGTATCTTAGTGGATGAGAAGAGATAGAAGGAAAAAGGAGGAATAAGTTATGCCAATTCGTATGAGCGGACTTTCTTCAGGGCTTGACACAGAGGCGATCGTTGGAGCGCTGATGTCAGCGCAGAGCCTGAAGAAAACAAAAGTAGAAAGAGAGAAAACCAAGCTCGAGTGGAAACAGACCAAGTGGGCGGAATTAAATACAAAGTTACTCAAACTTTATAATGAACATGTAACAAAGCTTCAGCTGCAGGCTTCTTATATGACGAAAAAAGCGTCAGTGTCGGATTCTACAAAGGCAAGTGTCACAGCAAATAACAAGGCGGCCAACGGAAGTTATTCGTTGGAGATTAAAAACATTGCGACTTCCCAGCATTTGACAGGAGCCAAGATCAATGCGGATTCTGTGGAAGCAAAACTGACAGAGATTGATCCATCTCTGTTGAACAAAGAAATCACGATTACCAACGGTGATAAGACGAAGAAATTTGCTGTCACAGCAGATACGACGATTCAAGACTTTACGAATGCACTGGGAGAGGCTGGATTATCTGCCAATTATGATACGGAGCAGAAGAGATTCTTTATCAGTAGTAAAGACAGTGGACTGAAAAATGCTTTTTCTATTACTACTTCTGGCATATCCGCAGCAGAGGTGAGCGGGCGTGAAGCTCTTCGAAATGCTGTGGGCTACAGCAATATGTCCAGTGCCAATAAAAAGATCGTGGACGAGGCCATGGATCAGCTTCAGAACTCAGGTGTTGGTACAGAGGCTTATGACAAGGCGTTAGAGGCTCTTTCCAAGGCGGCTTACGATACAAAGAAAGAAGCGGCGAATACAGCTGCAACAACTTATATGAAGGCAAAACTTTACGGAGAGAATTACGATTCATATAAGACAAAGGCAGAAGAGAGTCTCAAGTCCAATTATTATAATGATGATGGAACAGTGAAAGAGACACTGGTAAAAAAATATGGTGATGACTTCGATGTAATGACTCAGGAAGATAAAGAAAAACTTGGTGTAGAGAGTATGACCAAGGAGGAATATATCGACTGGGCAGCAAAGAAAGATCTGGATCAAGAGGTAGCAAAAAAAGCGGATGCAGATACGACCAGCTTTGTCAATACGAAGATCAGCACAGACAACGATGTCAAGCTGGATATCGAGGCGGCAGCGTTCGCTGGAAAGACAGTTGCAGATATTGGGGCGCTGTCCACCGTAGCGAAGGACAAATATTATACTTCAGGCGTTCAGGGATTTGATGGAACTTCTACTTACACCCAGGACAGTGTAAAAGCAGCTATCACGGCAGATGTGAACAACTATGCTTCTGTTACCGATCGATATGATACACTTTCTGGATCGGCATTGAGTGGCTTGGGGCTTGCTGATGTTACAGTTGCAGCGGATGGAACCGTAAGTGTCAACGGAGGAGCAAATGATTCCTCTAATACTTCTATTCCGTCAGGTATGGCATTGATCGCAGCTTCTGACAGTAAGATCATTCTGAACGGTGCGGAAATGACTTCCTCTTCTTCTGTTGTATCTGCTAATGGTCTGGAGATTTCATTGACAGGACTTACAAAGACAGATGAACCGATTACCTTCTCGATTACCAATGATGTGGAAAGTGTATATAATTCTGTAAAGAGTTTCATAAAAGATTACAATGAGATCATGAAGGAGATGAATACACTTCTTGGCGCTAGTTCTGCGAAAGGTTATGAACCACTTACCAGTGAGCAGAAGAAGGAGATGTCGGAAGATGATATCAAGCTCTGGGAGGATAAGATCAAAGGATCGTTATTACGCAATGACACAACGCTGGACGGAATCGTTTCAGGAATGCGTAATGCGATGATGAGCCAGGTGAACTATGAAGGAAAGACCTATTCCCTTGCCAGCTTTGGCATTATGACTTCTACCGATTATCTTGAGGGAGGCCTGCTTCATATTTTTGGAGATAAAGATGATTCTGTCTATGCAGACAAGGATGATAAGTTGAAGAAAGCTCTTGCAGATGATCCGGATGCAGTGATCAATGTACTTACTGGTATCTTTGGCAATCTCAAGGATACAATGAGTAAGAAGATGGCAGGAAATAAGATGAGTAGTGCGCTGACTTTCTATAATGACATTAAGATGAAAGATGATCTCAAACAATATGAAAAAGATATTAAAAACTGGGAAGATCGTCTTGCTTCCATGGAAGAGATGTATTATAAGAAATTTACAGCGATGGAAACTGCACTTGCAAAACTACAGTCTCAGCAGAACTCTCTGGGTAGTTTGTTTGGAGGCTTCTAAATTTAAATTAATACATTTTATAAACATATTTATACACATAAAGGGCAAGAATTTTCTCTTGCTCTTTATGTGGTAGTAAATGAGAAAAGGAGATTCATATGGACACGAACTTCGCGAATGCCTATCAGAAAAATGCAATCATGACGGCATCTTCAGCCGAACTTACATTGATGTTATATGAAGGAGCGATCAAGTTCTGTAATATAGGGATCGTTGCTATCGAAAAAAAAGATTATGAGAAAGCGAATACCAATATCAAAAAAGCGCAGGCGATCATTACGGAGCTTCGGGCAACACTGGATCATAAATATAAGGTCTGGGAGGATTTTGAGCGCGTTTATGACTATATTTATCGCCGGCTGGTGGAGGGAAATATAAAGAAGGACATCGAGATCATCGAGGATGCCCTGAAGTATATCCGGGAGATGCGTGATACCTGGAAAGAAGTTATGCGTCTGAACAGAGTAGGAAATTAGTCGATAAAAACGAATGGATGTGAACTGATGGAGAGACAGAATGGGAACAGCGTCTATGTAAATATGATGGTAGATGCATTGAAGCGAAAGAAGCAGATCCTCCTTTTCCTGTTGGAAAAGACAAAAGAGCAGGAGAGTTTGTTAAAGGATGAAGAAATGGATCCGGATAAATTTGCAAAGACTATAGAAGAAAAGGGAGATCAGATCGACGAGATCAACCGGATGGATGATGGATTTGATACACTGTTCAAGCATGTGGAAAAAGAAATCATGGCGAACCGAATGGCGTATAAGGAGCAGATCCAGCAGATGCAGCAGCTGATCGGAGAGGTGTCAGAACTAGGGATCCAGATCCAGGCATTGGAGCACCAGAACAGCGGGCATTTTAAAATATATCTTGCAAATCAGAGAAAGAACATAAGGGATTTTCATATAAGCAATAAGACGGTATCCAGTTATTATCAAAATATGGCGGAAGCGCATAAACCGGATCAGTCCTATTTTTTTAATCAAACGAAGTGACACTAGTATGGAAGCTGCGAAGACATATGCGGGCTTCCATACGTTCTTTATGAATTGATTGTGCCGCCAACGGCGGTAAGATACGAATATGCAGGAGTGGAGAAAATTATGAAGAGCATATGTGAATTAGTACAAGCATTGGACGGGGGAGTGGTTCCAGTTGTGAATCGAGGGACAGAAACGTTCCGGCTGGGCAGCAGCTACAATGGGCGTTACGCGGCAGAGCGCTGGGTGGATCATTATGTGGAAGATAGAGTGGAAAATGTAGTTCTATTTGGATTAGGGGACTGTCAGATCGTGCAGCAGCTACTAAGGAAAGTGCCGGGTTATATTTTGGTGTATGAGCCGGATCCTGCCATTTTCCATGAAGTCCGCCAATCTCCTTTGTTTTCAAAATTTCGGGATAAAGAGAAATTATATATTTTGTACGGAGGAGAGGATCAGTGGATTCCACTGCGTGATGTGATAACGGATATCCTCAATGACGATTGTGTGGAGACCACAGCGGTGCTTACCCATCCGGGTTATCTTGCACACTACCAGGAAGAGTATAAGATGCTTATGGACGTGTGCCAGCTGGTGTGCGATGCTATGGGATTTACCCAGGGAGCGATCCAGAGACATATGAAAGCGATGCTGGCAAATATAATAGATAATATACCATATATGAAAGGGGCAATACCTCTGGCGCGTCTGGCAAAATACTGGGATCCGGATATACCGGTGATCATGGTGGCGGCGGGACCTTCCTTGAAAAAGAATATGGAGGTTCTCAGACAGATCGATCAAAGGGCATTCTTGTTCTGCGCGGATGCGGCGCTGCCGACACTGCTGAAAGCGGGAATTGTTCCGGATCTGGTGGCTTCTACGGATGGCATAAAAAATATGAACTGTTTTGAAGAGCCAGGAAGTTTTGATATACCCTATTTGGTGACCAGTAATACAAAGCATGAAATTATTAAGAATCTTACCAATGCTAAAATTTTTGGGTATGACCACAGGGCAGTGAGGATCATGTATGAAAAACATGGGATCGAGCTGGCACAGATACCGGCCCAGTTCGGAATCGCTGCCGGAATTTTTGCGGCCCTTACGGAACTGGGGACGAAACAGATCGTGCTCGTGGGACAGGATCTGGCCTATTCGGAGGATAAAAAAAGTCATACGGACGGCAGGGACGAAGGCTTTGTGGAAGAAAAGGCGAGCTTGACGGAAGGATATTACGGGGGAATGGTATACACCCGTATGGACTGGGAGAAATTCCGGGAGTGGTTTGAGGAAATGATTGAGATTCTGCCGCCCGACAGGGTAGTTATTAATGCCACTGAGGGAGGGGCGAAGATTCATGGTACGGTTCAGATGTCTCTTCAGGAAGTGATGGATCAACTGCCGGAACGTCGGAGTTCTTTTCAGGATGTTGTCTCGGATGAACGGGTAAAGATCTCGGAGAAGGAATACCGGGGAATTATGGCAGATTGGGTAAGAATGCGTGCAGATATAGAGAAGGTGAGGCGTCTTGGATACAAGAAGACGTTTTTTGAAATTGATTACCATAAGATGCCGGCAATGGATCTGGTAATCGGTTATATGAGATATCTGAAGGATGTGCCGGAACGGAAAGAGCGTTTTAAGCTGGCAGTGGACTATGTCTATGAAGAAATTCATAAGAAAATTAGCGATAAGGAGACGGGAAAATGAACCAAGAGGAGTTAAAAGAAAAACTGACCTTATTGGCGGACTGCTTTTATCAGGAGCGAAATGATGAGGGGATGGAGCAGATCATGGAAATAGCGCCATTTATAGGAATGGTGCCCCAGTGGAAGGTGTTTATCGATCCTTTATTTGATGCTCTTGAAGGAGAGGATTACATTCTTGCGGCAGATATTATACAACATGAACTGGTGGAGATGAAACAGCAATGAGAAAAGAACAGAATGTCCCCAAACGAATTTTATTTATTACCGGAACCAGAGCAGATTATGGTAAGATCAAATCACTTATGAAGACCATGGACCACTCAGACCGGTATGAGGTATTTATCTATGTATCGGGAATGCATCTGCTATCCCAGTATGGAAGCACTTACCGGGAGGTCCTCAAAGATCAGTATGAGAATGTGCATGTGGCCTTTGGTCAGCAGCATACCGATGATATGAGTTATAATCTTGGAGTAGTGCTGACCAATCTTGCCCCCTATACGGCCCAGGTGAGACCGGATATGATTGTTGTACACGGAGACCGTATCGATGCGTTGGCGGGGGCCATCACGGGAGCTTTGAATAATATCCTCGTCGCACACATCGAGGGAGGCGAAATATCGGGTACCATTGACGATTCTATCCGTCATGCCGTCTCTAAATTTGCCCATCTGCATTTTGTATGTAATGAAGAGGCCAAAAAGAGAATCATTCAGTTGGGAGAAAGTGAAAAGCATATTTTTGTGATCGGTTCACCTGACATAGATATTATGCTGGGAAATCATTTGCCCTCACTGGATAAAGCAAAGACATACTACGATATTACCTTTGATGAGTATGCCATCTTTATGTATCACCCAGTCACGACAGAAGTGGCGCAGTTAGGAGAGCATATTAAAAGGGTAGTCGAGGCACTGCGCATTTCCAAAAGAAACTATGTTGTCATCTATCCTAATAATGATCTAGGAACGGAGATTATCCTGGAAAATGTCCGTAAGTTGGATGAAGAAGAACATTTTGCCGTGTATCCGTCACTGCGGTTTGAGTATTTTCTGACACTGCTTCGTCATGCCCAGTTTATTATTGGAAATTCCAGCGCCGGGATCCGGGAAAGCGGAATCTATGGTGTGCCTGCCGTGGATATTGGCACGAGGCAGGAGGGGAGGTATGACCAGAACACCTTGAAAAATGTCCAGCACGTGGAAGAGAGCGTAGAAGAGATTACGGAGGCGATACGCAGGACAGAGGAACATGCCATCCGGTGCCACAATTTTGGTCTCGGAAACAGCACAGAAAAATTTCTGCAGATCCTGGATCAGGAAGATATCTGGAAATGTGAGATACAAAAACGATTTGTGGATCTATCGTAAAGAACCAATAAAGTAAATAATTTGGAAATGGACGTCATACCAATCTTTATTTTTCATAAGTAATTTCAAATATCGGGGTTAATGAATTAAAAAGTACTCCGATATATATAATGTCAGAGAACTGCTGACAAGGGAGATATATAGTAACTAAAGCAGGAGACTGCCATCTTTGCCGGGCCCGCAGAGAAGACGGTTACTGCTTTAGATATTATAAAATTAAAAAATATATCGGCATGGAAGCCGGTTTAAATTCAAGGAGGAATGAATTATGATAGTACAGCATAATATTACATCAATGAACGCCAACAGACAGTTGGGAATCGTAGGAGGAAACCTTGCAAAATCCACAGAGAAACTTTCCAGTGGATACAGAGTAAACCGTGCAGCAGACGATGCAGCAGGACTTGCAATTTCCGAGAAAATGAGAGCACAGGTACGTGGT
>JAAVZE010000133.1 GCA_022791495.1 Eubacterium sp. | reverse complement strand
TATTTGGACTGCACAACATTGGCTTGTGTATTGTGTTGTTTACGATTATTGTATATACACTAATGATTCCATTGAATGCGAAGCAACAGAAGTCTTCCCGGCTTATGAGTAAGATAAATCCTGAAATACAGGCGATTCAGGCAAAATATAAGGGAAAAAAAGATAATGAATCAATGACGAAGATGCAGACTGAGACTCAGGCTGTATATAATAAATATGGTGTTAGTCCTTTTGGAGGCTGTCTGCCACTTTTGATCAGTATGCCGATCATGTTTGCCTTGTATGGAGTAATTCAAAGAATTACCGAATATGTTCCTTCCCTGAAGGGGACGACTGGATTTCTTGGATTGGATGTATCCCAGACTCCGACGCAGTATGCCCAGGTTACCAAACTGGCTTATTTAATTCCCATTCTTGCTGTGGTATTTCAGTTTATTAATACGAAAATGCTCCAGGTAAAGGATACGAATAAGAATAAACAGCAGGATTCTATGGCAGCGAGTATGAAAATGATGAATTACTTTATGCCATTTATGTCTGGTATATTTTGTCTTTCATTGAATATAGGTATAGGACTTTACTGGATCACTAGTTCTATTTTCCGCATTGTCCAGGCATATTTTATTAATCGTCATGTGGACAAGATATCATTAGATGATCTGATTGAACAGAATAAAGAAAAAGCAGCTAAGAAAAATAAAAAGAGAGAAGAAATGGCAAAACAAATGGAGATGTATTCAAAACAGAAGACGAGCTCCATTAAAACAGTAACCAATTATCAAAATACAGCATCTTCTGATAAATCTGATAAGAAGATTCAAAGTGTTGGAGTAAATAAAGATATTGAGCCGGGAAGTATTTCCGGGTATGCTCATATGCTGTCAGGAAATAAAAAAGATAATAAGTAATACAGCATTTTGTCTGATTGGAGGAGATCGTTATGTCGAATTGGCTTGAAATTAGTGCAAAGACTGTTGATGAAGCATTGACGGAAGCGTTGATAAAACTGGAGACAACAAGTGACCAGATTGAATACGAAGTGATTGAAAAAGAAAGCAGCGGACTGCTTGGTTTATTCAGCAAGCCGGCAAGAATCCGGGTCTGCAAGAAAGAAAGTGTAGAAGATAAAGTTAGAAACTTTTTATCCAATTTGTTTGAAAAGATGGAGATTGAGGTAGAAGTTGTTCTAGATTATAAGGAAGAAGAAGGAGTTATTGAGATTGAATTAAAAGGTAATGAGATGGGGCTTCTTATTGGTAAGCGGGGACAAACATTAGATTCTATTCAATTTCTTACTTCTCTGGTTGCAAATAATAATAGAGAAGATTATGTTAAGATCAAAATGGATACTGAGAATTATCGTGAGAGAAGGCGCCAGACCATAGAAAACCTTGCTAAGAATATTGCAAATAAGGTAAAGAAAACCCGTAAACCGGCATATCTGGAGCCTATGAATCCTTACGAGAGAAGAATTATCCATGCCGTACTTCAGAATGACAAATATGTAGAAACATATAGTGAAGGAGAAGAACCCTTCCGTAAAGTTGTCGTAAATATTTCTAAAGAGTATGCAGATATGCCTCCCCGCAGAAATAATTACCGCAGGAGAAACAATTATAATGGTCATGGTGGTGGTAATTACAGGAGGAAACCTTATAACAAAAATTACAGACGTGACAATAAAGAGAAATTTGAATCCAATAAGGATAGTGAGTAAATATTAATTATGGCAGCCAGGCGGCGCCAATCCGAATCTGCCATGAGGCGGGTTTAGATTGGTGCCGTAGCTTTTTGGAGGGATCTTATGTTTTATGACGATACCATTGCAGCGATTGCTACAGCTTCTTTAAGTGGAGGTGTCAGCATTTTGCGTATCAGTGGGGAGGATTCAGTTAGTGTTGCAGATCGTATATTGAGATTAAAGAGTAAAACATTGGCAGAGTGTCGAAGTCATACAGTTCATTATGGTTTTGTTGTAGATGAAACATCACAGCGTCTGGATGAAGTTATTGTTCTTTTGATGCGAGCACCTAATAGTTATACGAGAGAAGATGTTGTTGAGATTCAATGTCATGGCGGCGCATTGATCTGTCAGGAAATTTTAGATCTTATTTTGAAGCAGGGTGTCCGTATGGCGGAACCTGGGGAATTTACGAAGCGTGCTTTTTTAAATGGCAGGATAGATTTGTCTCAGGCTGAGGCGGTGATGGATCTGATTGAATCCAAGAGCCGTTATGCCATGGAAAGTTCTATGAGTCAGTTAAAGGGAAGTGTGAAGGAAAGAATTGTTACCTTGAGAAACCAGATTTTGGATGATGTAGCATTTATCGAGGCGGCATTGGATGATCCAGAACATATATCTATGGATGAGTTTGGAGAACGATTTCGTGATAATTTGAATAACTGTATTAGTGAACTAAAGCAGATCAAAGATAATTATAAAAATGGAAGAATGATTAAAGAAGGGATTCAGACAGTCATAATTGGAAGACCAAATGTTGGTAAGTCTTCTTTTTTAAATAGGATACTTGGAGTGGAAAGAGCAATTGTCACAAATGTTCCTGGAACTACAAGAGATACCTTGGAAGAGGATGTAAGATTGGGAGATCTATTTCTCCATGTGATTGATACTGCGGGTATTCATGAAACAGAAGATGTGGTGGAAAAAATTGGAATAGAAAAAGCGCTGGAGTGTATGGGTGTCGCCGATTTTTGTATTTTGTTAATAAATGGTAGTGAAGATCTGATGGAAGATGATATTAAACTGATGAAAAAAATCTCTGACCTTCCGGGAGTTATTTTATTAAATAAAAATGATCTTACTGTGAAGATTGACAAAAAGTGTATATCTCAATATACGAATAAGAAAGTAATTTCATTTTCAGCAAAGACTGGGGATGGATTGGTAGAGTTGGAAAATTATGTAAAAGATCAGTTTTATTTGGAGCAACTTTCTTTTAATGATGAGATTTATATTAGTAATGAAAGACAGAAGCAGGCAGTGGAAGATAGTTATGCAAGTTTGATGAATGTTATGGAAAGTATGGAATTAAATTTGGGTGAAGATTTTTATACTATAGATCTAATGAATGCTTATGAGCAATTGGGACGGATCATAGGTGAGAGTGTGGATGACGATCTGGTGGATACAATTTTTAAGAAGTTTTGTATGGGAAAATAAAAATATTGAGGAGTATTTACGATGGACAAAAAAATAGATAAGTGTTTAAAAGAACAATGTGATGCTGTGGTAGTAGGAGCGGGCCATGCAGGATGTGAGGCAGCTTTTGCTCTTGCACGCCTTGGCTTTAATACTGTTTTGTTTACAGTCAGTGTAGATAGTATTGCTATGATGCCATGTAATCCGAATATTGGTGGTTCATCAAAGGGTCATCTGGTGCGGGAGATCGATGCTCTTGGCGGGGAGATGGGTAAGAATATTGACGTTGCTTTTATTCAGAGTAAAATGTTAAACCAGTCTAAGGGACCTGCAGTTCATTCTCTTAGAGCTCAGGCAGATAAGAAGAATTATAGTCAACTGATGCGAGAGAAGCTCGAGGATAATGATAAGATTTCAGTAAAACAGGCGGAAGTTACAGAACTGATTGTAGAAGATGGTAAAATTGCTGCTGTTAAAACTTATACAGGTGCTATCTATGAGTGCAGGGTATGTATTCTTTGTACAGGTACTTATCTAAAATCCAGATGCATTACAGGAGAAGTTTCAGTTCAGACGGGACCAAATGGTTTGATGTCTGCTAATTATTTGTCAGAATCATTAAAAGAACATGGAATAAATTTACGTCGATTTAAGACAGGAACTCCAGCTAGAATTGATGGAAATACTGTAGATTATGAGAAAATGGAACCTCAGTATGGGGATGAAAAGATTGTCCCTTTTTCTTTTACGAATAAACCTGAGGATTTGGAACGGGAGCAGGTGAAATGTTGGCTCACCTATACCAATGAACAGACACATAAGATTATACGAGATAATTTGGATCGTTCTCCATTATATTCTGGAATGATTAAAGGAACTGGCCCCAGATATTGTCCTTCTATTGAAGATAAGGTGGTGAGGTTTGCAGATAAAAACCGTCATCAAGTTTTCATTGAGCCGGAAGGGTTGTATACTTCTGAAGTATATATAGGTGGGATGTCTAGTTCTCTTCCAGAAGATATCCAGGCAGATATGTACCATACAGTACCTGGGTTGGAACATGCAAAGATTGTGAGAAATGCCTATGCTATAGAATATGATTGTATTGATTCATTGGAATGCAAACCTTCTTTGGAACTTAAAAAAATAGAAGGTGTATACAGTGCCGGACAGGCAAATGGTAGTTCCGGTTATGAAGAAGCAGCAGCCCAGGGACTTATGGCTGGAATTAATGCGGCGAGAAAGATGCAGGCAAAAGAACCGATTATATTGGATCGTTCTCAGGCATATATTGGAGTTTTGATTGATGATCTGGTGACAAAGGGTACGAATGAACCTTATCGTATGATGACCTCCAGAGCAGAATATCGTTTACTTCTTCGTCAGGATAATGCGGATTTACGTCTTACTCCCATAGGTTATGAAGCTGGATTGATTGATGCGGAAAGATATCAGCATTTATTGCAAAAGGAAGAGCTTATAAAAAAAGAGATTGACAGAATCAAACATACCTCAGTGGGAGGAACAAAAGAAGTGCAACAACTATTGCAGGAACAAAAGAGTACGCCTTTAGTTAGTGGAATTACTTTAGCGGAATTAATTCGGCGTCCTGAATTGTCCTATGATATAATTGCAAAAATTGATTTGGAACGTCCCGATTTACCGGAGGATGTATGTGAGCAGGTAAATATCAATATAAAATACGAAGGATATATTGTACGACAGGAAAAGCAGGTCAAACAGTTTGTAAAGTTAGAAAAGAAAAGGATCCCTGAAAATATCGACTATTCTTTAATAAATAGTCTAAGATTAGAAGCAATACAAAAGTTACAGGATATACGACCTGAGTCTGTTGGACAGGCAGCAAGAATTTCAGGAGTTTCTCCTGCTGATATTTCTGTTTTGTTAGTATATCTGGAAAATTATAATAGATAGAATGTTTCACGTGAAACATTTATTAAAACGGTGATAAATATGAAAAAGTTATTTAATAGCTATGATATTGAGATTAGTGATGAACAAATTATTAAATTTAATGATTATTATGAGTTATTAATTAAATGGAATGAAAAAATAAATTTAACTACAATTACTGATTATGCAGATGTAATTAAAAAACATTTTTTAGATAGTGTTCTTTTATTAAAGGCATTTACAAAGAATTTATTTGATTCAAAGAATATTATTGATGTGGGAACAGGAGCTGGATTTCCAGGAGTACCCCTTGCAATTATGTTACCAAATACCCATTTTACTTTAATTGATTCACTAAATAAACGTATTGAGTTTTTAAAGGAAGTCTTGCAGATTTTAAAAATTCAAAATATTACTTTGATTCATGGTCGGGCAGAGGAACTTGGTAGCAATCCAGAATATAGGGAAAAGTATGATATCTGTGTTTCTAGGGCAGTAGCAGTTTTGCCTTTATTATTGGAATATTGTTCTCCTTTTATAAAAAAAGAAGGAATTCTTTATTTGTACAAAAGTGTGAAAGTGGCAGAAGAAATAGATTGTGCAAAAAATGCTTTATCCATATTAAATTGTTCTATCTATAATAACATTTTATTGGCAAATGAGAATGATTATCAAAGATATATACTAGAGATTAGGAAGGACGATTGTACTCCAGATAAATATCCAAGAAAACCTGGAAAAGCAAAAAAGAAACCTTTATAACTCATTGGTGCCAGGAGAAAATTAAATTTAAGTATTATAATTAAATAAGGATGTTTCACGTGAAACATTTTATTTAATTTGCAATTTTGATACTTTTCTATAGAAAATCAGAGAAATTGATGATATAATAGAAAGGTAGGAGAAAAGTATGATAGAAAGTTGCATACATATTAAAGATAGTATGCAGGAAGAGGAAAGGTATGATGAGTCATAAAATTATTGCAATAGCAAATCAGAAGGGTGGTGTCGGTAAAACTACAACTACAATCAACCTTGCTGCTGCTTTGGCTGAAAAAGGTAAAAAAGTTCTTATGATAGATATGGATCCACAGGGTAATGGATCAAGTGGTCTGGGAGTTGATAAAGATGAATTAGATATTACAGTTTATCAACTGATGATTGGAACTAATACTTTTGATGAATGTGTAAGGAAAAATGTCTTAGAAAATTTAGATGTACTTCCAGCCAATGTTAATTTAGCAGGTGTTGAAATTGAGACTTTGGATATGGAGGACAGAAATTACATTTTGTCAAAAGAAATTGAAAAGATCAAAGATTTATATGATTATATATTGATCGACTGCCCCCCATCTTTAAACAGCCTTACTATTAATTCTATGACAACAGCAGATTCGGTATTGGTTCCAATACAATGTGAATATTATGCTTTAGAGGGATTGAGCCAGTTGATATATACGATTAATCTGGTAAAAGATCGTTTAAATTCAAGGCTTGAAATAGACGGTGTAGTTTTTACAATGTACGATGGAAGAACCAATCTTTCACTCCAGGTTATTGAGAATGTCAGGGAAAATCTAGATCATAGAATATATAATACAATCATCCCCCGCAGCGTACGATTGGCAGAAGCACCAAGTTATGGTCTTCCCATTAGTATTTATGATAGTAAGTCAACGGGTGCAAAGGCTTATCGAGCTCTCGCAGATGAAATGATTGAAAAAGGAGATGAATAGAAGATGGCGGTAAAAAGGGGACTTGGAAAGGGTATTGATACAATTATTCCAAATAAAAATGTCGGGTTGAATAGTACAGCAGAAACGAAAATTAAGATAGAGGAAACCATTGACATTAATAAGGTAGAGCCAAATAAAGATCAGCCAAGAAAAACTTTTAATGAAGATTCTTTGATCGAGTTATCAGAATCCATCAAACAACATGGTATCGTACAGCCTTTGGTCGTGGCAAAGAGAGAGGATTATTTTGAGATTATTGCCGGGGAGAGAAGATGGCGTGCGGCAAAGCTGGCAGGTCTGAAACAAGTACCAGTTGTAGTCAAAGATTATTCTCCCCAGGAAATCATGGAGATTGCCCTGATCGAAAATATTCAGAGGGAGGATCTGAATCCGGTGGAGGAAGCTATGGCCTATCAGCGTCTGATACAGGAATATAACTTAAAACAGGATGAAGTAGCAGAGAGGGTATCGAAAAGCCGGGCAGCGATTACAAACTCCATTCGGCTTCTAAAGCTGGACGAACGTGTCCAGAGTATGCTGGTAGAAGAGAATATTTCCAGTGGACATGCTAGAGCATTGCTTGCCATAAAGGATAACGATGAACAATATAATATGGCAATGAAAATATTTGATGAGAAGTTAAGCGTTCGTGAGACAGAAAAGTTGATTAAATCTCTTGGAAAAGAAAAGAAAGAAGGAAAAAAGAAAGAAGAACTGAAAAATGAATTTGTTTATAGGGATCTAGAGGAGAAGCTGAAGATGATCACTGGAACAAAGGTTACTATTAATAGGAAAACTGAAAAATCTGGAAGGATTGAGATAGAGTATTATACTCCTGAAGATTTAGAAAAAATAATTGGATTATTAAATAACTAGAACACACATTCGATAGGAGAGATAAATATGTTTCGTTTAAGAGATTATGGAATTGAGTCTGATATTGTTATAGTGAGCCTTGCAGGTGTCCTTATAGTTATGTTAATTTTACTTATCATCGTTTTTGTTAAGATGAGTAGTCTTAAAAATAGATATACGACTTTTATGGAAGGTAAGGATGGTAAAAGTCTGGAAGAGTCATTTCAGAAGAAATTTGAAAACATGGATTATGTCAATGAAGAGCTGAAAAAGATCGACTGGCAGATCAATAATATCAATGAGAATCTGCTACGCACATATCAAAAAGTTGGTATTGTGAAATACGATGCATTTAAAGAGATTGGAGGTACACTTAGTTTTGTACTAGTGCTTCTTACTAAGAATAATAACGGGTTTATATTAAATTCCATGCATTCAAATAGTGAAGGCTGCTATACCTATATTAAAGAGGTAAAGGGCGGAGAAGTATTTGTAACTCTTTCAGAAGAAGAGAGACAGGCATTGGAAATGGCAAAGGCACAGTAATATGCCTTTGCCATAAAAAGTAGTATCCGCCTTTGCAAGTGGATTCTGATTGGTATTGGGCGATTTAAGAGCATAAAAAAAAGCCCTTACCCAGCAGTTGCAGGTCTGCCAAACAAGGACTCGGGAATACGCCTTTGGGGGCTCGAACCCCAGACACCCTGATTAAGAGTCAGGTGCTCTACCAACTGAGCTAAAGGCGCTTATCTTTGAGCTACGAGAACTATTATATAATAGATTATGAAAAAAAGCAATAAAAAAAATATAAAAAAAATCTAAAACTCAAAAAAAATGTAAATAATATAATTATTATATCAATTTTTTGTTGGTTTTGGTGCAGGAAGGAATTAAAATGGCTAAAAATTCAAAAACAAACAAAAAAATAAGAGAAACTTTAAAAGCATTGCTGGCGAATACCGGAAGATTGATATTAATTGTGGCCGCCTGTAGTATTGTTATCGCAGTAATCATGCACTGGGAGAGTGTTATGGTAGAATTAAGCCGGCTGGTCAAAGTATTGATGCCTTTTATATTGGGAATTGTGCTTGCCTTTCTGATCAATCCCCTGGTAGGGAGTGTATATCAGTTTTTGAATCATTTTATTTTTAAAGATAAAAGGCAGAGAGGGTGTAAGTATACCAGTGTTGCTTTATCCTATTTGATTTTGTTGGGAGTACTGACTGTAACAATTGTTTATATTGTCCCACAAATTTCTGAGAGTTTAAAGGAATTAACTAAATCATTGGGGTATGGATACAATTATGTGATAAACAACACCGCAGAGATTCAACAGAAATATCCTTTTTTGCCCATGGAAGATATCAAACAGCTTTTATTGAAGGTAGTACCAGAAAATATTTTTGGATATGGAACAGATCTGGCAAAGTTCGTATTTCCTTATCTATATAATCTTTCAGCTTCTTTTATTAAAGGATTTATTGATGTTATATTTGGAATTGTTATATCCTGTTATATCATTCTGGATAAGGAGAAGATCTCCAAGCAGATCAGAAGAATTATATTTGCATTTACCAATAGAAAGCAGGCCCCGGTTATTTGGGATACTTTCCGGGAATGTAATCATATATTTAACGGATTTTTGTATGGAAAGACCATTGATTCTCTGATTATTGGCGTCTTGTCATTGATCGTCATGTCTGTGATTCAGCTTCCCTATGGACTGCTTCTTAGTGTGATCGTTGGAGTTACAAATATGATTCCATATTTTGGTCCATTTATTGGTGCCATACCAGGGGTTATCATTTATCTCGTAATTGAACCGAAATATGCCATTATTTATGTGATTATGATACTGGTTCTTCAGCAGTTTGACGGCTTGTATCTGGGACCAAAGATCCTGGGTGACCTCACGGGAATTAAACCGCTCTGGGTTATCTTTGGTATTACAGTAGGCGGCGCGTATTTTGGAGTTCTTGGAATGTTTCTTGGTGTACCGACAGTGGCAGTGATTATGCATATCGTCAATGTAATTATGGAAAAGAAGATTAAAAAAAGGATGCTGCAGGAATATAAAAATCTTTAGCCTTATTTTATATTAAGCAGGTTCATAATATAATGGGTGGACTCTGCAATTTTCTCAAAAGTTTTGCAGAGCCCTGGTTTCCCTGAAAAAAAGTTACGAATGATCCGGTTACAATTTTTTCTCATATTTTAAGCTCCCTTATGTCTTTACATTATTATATGCGGGAGCTTTTATTGTGCACAGCCACCAGACGATGGATTGGCATTCCTTTGGAAGAAAATTTTTCTTCATATTCCGTCATAACATTATCTGCTGTGAAGGAACTATTATGCAGGTCATAGGTAATGTCTCTGAGATTCCATATCTCTGATTCTTCAATGGTTTCTACAGAGTAGTCAAAAAGATTCCGGTTATCTGTCTTAAAACAGACTATACCGTCATGATTTAAAATAAAATCATATAGAGCAAGAAACTGAGGTGAAGTCAGTCTTCTTTTAGAATGCCTTTCCTTTGGCCATGGATCTGAAAAATTCAGATAGATCCGGTCAATCTCATTTTCATCAAAAACTTCTAAAAGTTTTTTTGCATCCATCCGGATAAAATATAGATTGGGAAGTTCTTTTTCCTGTCTCTTTTCAATGGCGCGAAAGAGTACGCTGGAGTACATTTCTATACCAATATAATTAATTTCCGGGTGAAGTTCTGCCAGTGTATGAATAAATTTTCCTTTTCCCATCCCGATCTCAATATGGATGGGATGATCGTTCCCAAAGAAGGCATTCCATCTTCCCTTATGTTCCTCGGGATTCTGAACTACATAAATACTATTTGCAATGGCTTCCTCTGCTCCTTTTACATTTCGTAATCTCATATTTAAAATATACCTTTCTTATATGGATATTCCGCTTACGGCGGCTCACAATATTTTATCAAAAATTTGTAAAAATAACAATAATATATTGGAAAATTTGTAAAAATCGTGTATTATTGTAATAAGGGATTTAATTAAATAAAAATTGGTGGTGTTTTATGGAAGAAAGGAAAGTCATATTCGTTCCGGTTAGCAATATTATTCCAGGCATGATCGCAGCGAATGATATTTGTAACAGGAATAATGAGCTTATCATTCCGAAGGATTCGGTTATTGATGGAGCTGGAATCACAAGAATAACTCTTTTTGAGATTACAAGTGTAACGGTATATGCAGATGATCCGTTGCTGCTACAGATCAACGAACAAAATTTTCAGAATCAATTTGCATCTACGGAGGAAAAAGCAGAGTTTAATGAGTTTAGAAAAAATTATAATTCAACATTGGAGTTTGTGTCAAAAAAGTTAAAACAGCTTTTGCATACTGATGAGGAAATCGATTTTACAGAGCTTGTAAATGAAGTAGACAAGCTGGTTTATATATCTGAAAGTAAGTATCATATCTTCAATATGCTTCACGACATAAAAACCTTTGCCGATGAGACTTTTCGCCATACTCTGAATGTTGCAATAATTAATAACATTTTTGCCGAATGGCTGAAGATGGCTGAAGAAGAAAAAAATAATCTGACATTGTGTGGGTTACTTCACGATCTGGGGAAACTTTTTGTGGATAAAGACATTTTAAGAAAGCCTGGCAAACTTACTGAAGATGAATTTGAGCAGATTAAGCAGCATCCAGTTTTGGGGTTTAATTGCTTAAAGAATAAAAAAGTCCCGGATAGTGTCAAACAGGGAGTACTTCTTCATCATGAAAGAAGTGATGGAAAGGGATATCCGTATGGTTTCAAAATTAATGAAATTGCTCCCTTTGCTGCTATTACTTCTATTGCAGATGTCTATGAAGCGATGACTGCTACAAGAGTTTATCGAAAAGGAATGAGTCCTTTTGATGTGATTCGAATTTTTGAAGAAGAAGGAACAAAACAGTTTGACCCTGTCTATTTGCTTCCATTACTGAAGCATTTAACGAATACATATCTCCAGCACAGAGTAATATTAAGCAATGGTCTGACAGGAAAAGTTGTCCTTATCAATAAAGACGAGCTGTCACATCCTATGGTCATGCTGGATGATGAAACATTTTTAGATTTGTCCAAATCAAGAGGTGTAAAAATAACGGAGGTTCAATAAAATGAAAAAGCGTATGAGAGTTCTCATGGCGGGAATCTGTTTACTGGCAGGTTTAGGAATCAGAACAGAATATGCAGGGGCAGAAAGAAAGCCGGCCCCTAGTATTTCTGCTGAAGCAGGATGTGTTATCGATGTTCAGTCGGGTGCCGTTTTGTATGATAAGAATATGAATAAAAGAGAGTATCCGGCGAGTATTACAAAGATTATGACGACCCTGGTGGCCCTGGAAAATTCTTCACTATCTGAAGAGGTAGAGTATGGTAAATCAGCTTTTGCCAACTGGGAGACCGGAGCATCCAATGCCAGTATAGAGGTAGGGGAAAAAATAAATATGAAGGAAAGCCTATATGCTGTTATGCTGGCATCTGCCAATGAAGCCTGCAATGGTGTGGCAGATCATATAGCGGGTAGTATCGATGCTTTTGTAGGCAAGATGAATGAAAAGGCACAATCCCTGGGGTGCAGAAATACGCACTTCGCCAATACCAACGGACTCTGGAAAAAGGATCATTATACTACGGCATATGATATGGCACTCATTGGGCGGGCGGCGATTCAGAACAAGAATTTCAAAGAAATTGTTGGTTCCAGATCATTTCTTATGTCCAAGACCAATAAGAGAAAGGCGGGATATCCCCTGGCCAATCATCATAAGATGATAAACCCGGCAGATTATCCTCAATATGAATATGAATATTGTGAGGGCGGTAAGACAGGATATACATCCAAATGTCGAAATACTCTGGTTACTTTTGCAAAAAAAGGAAATATGGAACTGGTATGCGCTATTTTAAAATGCGATAATTCTGTCTGGTTGGAACCTAATGCTTATACCGATACGACTAAACTGTTTAATTATTGTTTTGCTAATTATGAAAAGACCAGTATTCAGCAGGATATGGCAAGTGATATTAATGAGCAGTATCTCTTTACCAAATTTAGTCCTTTTTACAGTAAGAGTACAAGTTCCCTTCATATTGAAGAAGATGCAGGAATTATCCTGCCAAAAGGTGTATCCGCAGATAAAGCGGAGAAAAAAGTAGAATATTTTAGTCAGCCTCAGGAGATGAATGGAAAGAAAGTTATTGGAAAGCTTTCTTATACCTATAAGGGTCAGGAAGTTGGTGGATCTAATATATATTTTGAGGATAACGATTCAATGACATTGAAAGACAGCATTGATATGAGTAAATGGTTTGATGAGGCTATAGAAGTTGCTAAAAAAGAGCCATTTCCATGGAAAAAATGTATCTTAGTGATCATACTGGCGGGATGTGTCTTAGGACTTAGCATCATATGTTTCTTTAAGGTCCGCGCTTATCAGGTCAAAACAGAAGGCCGAAGGAGATTTAAAAAGGATCGACATAAAATGAAGAACCGAGAACAGGATTTTTATACCCGACGACTAAAATAAGTATCATAAAAAGACCAGCTTCTTATAATAGAGTAAGGAGCTGGTCTTTTTCAATGTGCATTTATAATTTTGTACCAGAAATTTATTTTCTTTTGATGTTTGCTACATCAGCCCGAAGTTTTTCTGCGGTCTGTATCGCATTGTTAATCTGACGGATCTGTTCTATGTAGACATCTTCTTCTGAATCTTTATGAGCTTCATAATAGAGCTTGCCAATTTCTCGATAGGTACTTTCAATGGTCTTTTCCTGGCTCCGGATCTGGCCATTTAGGGAAGAGACCTCAGAAAATTCTTTTGCTTTGTTTGTGATATCATTTGCCGCATCATTGAGGGCGTCTGACATCTTGTCAAAAAATCCAGCCATGATTAATTACCTCCATTTAATAAATTTAGTAAAAAGAATTTGAAAGTGCAGAATAGATCACCGTCTGTACCAGATCGGATGCGATCAATCGGAATATAATAGCAAAGGCAATGATATATACGATGGATACAATTACAGATAAGTAAGCAGTTTTACTCTCATCCAGTCCAAAAGCCGCTTTAAATCCGAAATATTCATAAAAGAGACCTGGTAGTTCACAGATAAAGACGAGTAATATAGCAAATTCAGAAAATAAGAAACTGACTGGTACTGCGATGATCGTAAAAGGAAGAACAGCAATACAGCGTAATGAAAGTGCATTTAAAAGTTTTTTCGCATCATTTGTACCCTTCATGCACATGCCTGTGATCATAGCACAACCAAAAGTAATACCGGTGAGAAGCACAGAAAAAAAGATGGAAAGGAAAAAATATTTTATACAGTCTCCTATACCCATATCCAGATGAAAAGCGGCAAAGATCAGTGAAAGAATGCCAGCAAAGGCTGCCTGGGCTGCCATCAGGATCCCCGAAATAATAAAGTTTCCATTTTCAACAATTTCTTTTGCTCCCTTGGCTGGTGAACTGATCAAATCTTTTAGGCTCCCCAAAAAGCCATTGATCATTTCCGTTGCCTCTGCAGATGTTGCAGGGATAGAAGAATTTGACATAAAAAATACCTCCTTAAAAATAATATGTGTTAATTGTAACATATATCTCAGAAATACCGCAAGTAAAAGAAGGAAAGAGTTGTAAATTAACTGGATGGATTTTCATTTTATGATTGAAATAATATAAGAAATATTATATTCTATAAATAGAAATCTGATCACAAAAAGAAAAGGAGAACGCTTATGCAGAAGTTATCATTGGAAAAGGAACTGAAGGAAAATATTTATCCGGGGCGTGGTATTATAATAGGAAAATCGCCAAATGGAAAATATGCGATCACTGCATATTTTATTATGGGACGCAGTGAAAACAGCAGAAATCGTGTATTTGTGGAAGATGGAGAGGGAATTCGTACCCAGGCTTTTGATCCTTCCAAGCTCAGTGATCCAAGCTTGATCATCTACGCACCGGTACGGGTTTTGGGAAATAAGACCATTGTGACAAATGGCGATCAGACAGATACCATCTATGAGCTGATGGACAAGCAGCAGACTTTCGAGCAGGCGCTTCGCACTAGAGAATTTGAGCCAGATGGACCAAACTATACACCTAGGATCTCTGGAATCATGCATGTGGAAAATGGCAGTTATAATTTTGCCATGTCGATTCTCAAGAGCAGCGATGGCAATCCAGATTCCTGCAGCCGGTATACTTTTGCTTACAGTGATCCGATAGCAGGAGAAGGACATTTTATTCATACGTATATGTGTGACGGTGATCCTCTTCCAAGTTTTGAAGGTGAGCCGAAACGAGTAGAATTGATGGATGATATGGATGCTTTTACAGATATGCTTTGGTCCAGTCTGAATGAGGATAATAAGGTTTCTCTTTTTGTCAGATATATTGATATTGAGAGCGGTGAGTACCGTTCTAAAATTGTAAATAAAAATCAGTAAAAATAAGAAACATTAAAATAGAATTATCTAAGAAAGGATTTTGTAATATGAAAGAATTGGAACTGAAATACGGTTGCAACCCAAATCAGAAACCCTCGCGTATATTTATGGAGGAGGGAGAGCTTCCCATCAAGGTGTTAAATGGTAAACCTGGCTACATCAACTTTTTAGATGCATTTAACGGCTGGCAGCTGGTAAAAGAACTTAAAAATGCTACTGGACTGCCTGCAGCAACTTCTTTTAAGCATGTATCCCCTGCCGGGGCAGCGGTAGGTCTGCCACTGAGTAAAGTTGAGGAAAAGATTTACTGGGTGGACGATCTGGGTGAATTATCACCCTTAGCAAGTGCTTATGCCAGAGCAAGAGGAGCTGACCGTATGTCATCCTATGGTGATTTTATTGCGCTTTCTGATACATGTGACGTATCGGCAGCGAAACTGATCAAGAGAGAATTTTCGGATGGTATCATTGCTCCAGGTTATGAGCCGGAAGCTCTGGAGATATTGAGAGAAAAGAAAAAGGGAAGCTATGCCATTATCGAGATCAATCCTAACTATGTGCCAAAGGAAATAGAACGAAAGGAAGTATTTGGTGTTACCTTTGAACAGGGCCGCAATGAGCTGGTGATTGATGATGAATTTTTCAGCAATGTGGTAACAGAGAAAAAAGAGCTTCCAGATCAAGCAAAGATTGATATGGCGATATCTATGATTACATTAAAATATACCCAGTCCAATTCTGTATGTTTTGTTAAAGGCGGACAGGCGATCGGTATCGGCGCCGGACAACAGTCCCGTATCCACTGCACCAGACTTGCTGGGAGCAAGGCAGACAACTGGTTCCTCCGCCAATCACCTCAGGTACTGAATCTTCCCTTTAAGACGGATATGAAGCGTGCCGAGAGAGATAATGCCATTGATAATTATATCGGTGAGGATTATATGGATGTACTGGCAGAGGGATGCTGGGAAAAATATTTTACGGAAAAACCACCAGTATTTACAAAGGAAGAAAAACAAAAGTGGCTCAGTGAATATGCAAAAGATGTTACCCTTGGTTCCGATGCATTTTTCCCTTTTGACGACAATGTAGAACGCGCTTTCCGCAGCGGTGTAAGATACATTGCACAGCCGGGTGGATCCATTCGTGACCAGGATGTGATAGATGCCTGCAACCGGCATGGTATCGTGATGAGCTTTACTGGTTTAAGATTGTTCCATCACTAAGAATATGAGAGATAATAGAGCCGCTTTGCTGGGGAATACAGCAAGGCGGCTTTTATAAAAAGGTAATTATTCAAAGTTATTTAAAAAAATTATTTCTCCATATATTTATCAATTGTTGAAACGGTGTTTAAAAGTTCTTTCATTAGTTCACTGGTCTGTTTCGTCTTAGTATTGGTATTTTTTCCAAGTTCAACAGCCTGCTGGGTGCTGGAGGATACTTCTTCACTTACAGCGGAAATCTGGTTGATGCTGTCCACGATCGTGTTGTTGGAATCCATAACCTCTTCAATTTCCTGATAAATTTCATGAACATTTTGGTTTAATCCATTCATTTTCGTTCCAATACCGGTAAACTGCTGGCTGACATTTTCAATGAGTTCGCGTTCTGTCCTGCTGGTGGATAAAACGGTATCGGCGGTATCTTTTGCGATGGAAGCATTGCTCTGCAGTTCGCTTACAATGTTCTGAATTCCTTCGGTAAGTTTTCTGGTCTCTTCCGCAAGTTCACGAATTTCTTCTGCTACCACAGCAAATCCTTTTCCCGCTTCTCCAGCGCGGGCGCTTTCGATAGAAGCATTCAGAGCGAGCAGGTTCGTCTGACTGGAGATGGAGGAGATCTGGTTAGTGATTTCCTCTACTTTTTCTGCGTTATGAGTGAGATTTGTAATAACTTCCACTACTTTCTGGTTGGCGGTCTGGGATTCTTTGGACTGGATCTGAAGATTATTAATGGACTCCTGTCCGCCGCTGACGGCCTCTTCCGATTCCTTAGCCAGAGACAGCATTTCATCAGACATTTCTTTTGTCCTACGGATCATAGACTGAATGTTTTCTGTCATGACCGTCTGTTTTTCTATGCTCTCTGTATTGTTTGTATTTCCATGGGCAATATCTTCTAAGGCAGCGGCAGTGTTGTCGATATCAACCTCCAAAGACTCCATATATTCATTTGCTTTGGTTGAATTTTCCCGCACAGTATTGATAACCTGCAGCACATCATCCAGAAGCTGTGTACTCTTTTCTTTCTCATCGTTCAGATTATCAATGCGTATGGAATTATTTTTATTGGAAAGTAAAGTTGTACCACATAAAACGATAAGATAAACGATAACACTAGCGCCGTGGAGCAGTAGGGAAGTACTGTTGATCTCCTGACCCGCATGTGTAGTTCTTAAAATAGCAACAGTATATATGATATCAGCTATATTAAGAACAGAAAATGCAATGGAGGTGCGAAAGATCAGGTTATAATCATAGTAAAGGATATAAAGCACAGACACAGGAAAAACGATAACAAAAACCAGGTCATTTTTTGCTCCAAAAAGCTGCAGGGCATAGACGATAAGATAACCTGTCATTGAGACGTTTTTAAATAAGGTACTGTCCTTTTTATTAAAGTAAATGATAAAACTGACAGCCAGTGATAAAATAACGCAAAGATCCACAGCTATCGTAAAGCCAAGGGAAATATTACCCTTCATATAATCTGATATGTAACCGAAAAACATAAACATGTTGATGACAGTCATGATGATCAGAATGAATTTGTTTACGGATTTTAAATTATTATATTCTTTTTCTTTCATTTGCTGTTCCTCCAATTTTTAATAATACCGATACTATTGTACCAAATTGTTGCTTTTTTGACTAGTCCCAGAAACATTTTTTGTCTATATATCAGTTGCGGCTTTTGGAAAAAATTGATATAATAAATAAATATCTTACTATATAAAAGGAGAGGGTAAAACATGAAAAAGCAAAAAACAATAGGTAAACTGCTTTCTGTCTTTCTTTTGATGCTTGCTCTTGTGGCGGGGATTACCGTGAAAGCAGCTCCTGCCGATGCAGCCGGGAAAAAGACAAAATTGTCAATTAAGCTAGGCAGTAAAAAGCTTACCCTGAAGATTGGCTCACGTCATACTCTGAAGGCTAAAGTGAAGCCTGCAAAAGCAAAAGTAACATGGAAATCTTCCAAAAAGAAAGTAGCTGTTGTTTCCTCCAAGGGAAAGATTACACCGAAGAAAAAAGGAAAAACGACGATTACTGCGACGGTACGTTATAAAAAAATGACTAAAAAGGCATCTTGCAAAGTAACGGTAACAGAGAAGAAATCAGTTGTACCGAAACCTTCCCCGGTGATCACAGCAGCTCCGGCTCCCCAGCAGAAGGTGGTTAATCAGATCGTGACGGAGAAAACTTCATATACGCTGGAAGTAGGAAAAAATTTATCTCTGAATGCTTCTGTTTTACCTGCGGATGCTTCAAATAAAGAACTGACTTATTCCAGTGACGATCCTTCTGTGGCATCGGTGGATGTGAAGGGAATAGTTCAGCCGTTCAAAGAAGGAACTGTTAATATTACGATCCGTGCTACAGATGGCTCACAGGTAACGACGGTAGTTCAGGTAAAGGTGGTTGCCATGGTTACATCCGTTAAACAGGAAGAGGCGATCACTCTTAATGTGGGAGAAACCTATACTCTTGCGCCTCAGATAGCACCGGAAGGCGCCACATTACATAGCTGCAGCATCTCCAATACAAAAGATTATGTTGCCTCTGTCACTGAAAATGGCAGTGTCACTGCAAAATATCCTGGTATAACGATGGTTACGATATCTTCAGCACTAAATCCGGAAGTAAACTGCCGGTTCCGTATCCAGGTGAAAGATGATTTTACAGCTCCAGAGGGATTTGACAAGAAAAATGACAGCATCGCCCATGGTGAGCTGAAAAACTTCCAGTATCCTTCTGATTACCGCTCCAGTGGAAAAGCCCGCGCTCGTATCTGGCTGCCACCAGATTATGACGTAGATAAAGAATATAATCTTCTGTTCTGTCTCCATGGCGGAAATGATGATGAGACTTACTGGACCTCTGACAAAGGTGGAACAAATGATGGATGTTCCGCAGATAAAGTACTGGACAATGCCTATGCACAGGGTATGATGGAAGACACAATCGTTGTATTTACCAGTGGAGTGATTCCTTATGATTCCAGTAAGGAATATCCGAATATTGTAGAGAATCCGTTGCTTACAGATTTTTGGAAAAACCATTATCTGCTGGAATTTGAGATTATCAACAATCTGATGCCATATATGGAAGACAATTATTCCATTATGACAGGACCAGAGCACACAGGTATCTGTGGATTGTCTATGGGATGTGCCCAGACCATGGAGATCGGTTTGAAGCACCCGGATCTGTTCGGATATGTGGGATGCTATTCTGCCGGACCATTCGAGACAGATAACCAGCCTTTTGTGAAAAATAAAGAGGATGCTGAATACCTGAATTCCAAATTGAAACTCCTTTTCTTTATAACCGGAGAAAATGATCACATGATGGATGACAGTATGCGGAATTTCGTGAAGACTTGTGACAGCTTTGATGTGAATCATGTCTTTTATGAGGTTCCTGGACGCGGTCACGATGATTTCTGCTGGGACCGCTGTCTGTACGCGTTTATCAAATATGCATTTAAGTAATGTTAATAACTTTTTTTATCATGGATATTCTGGTAGGAGTGGAAAAGCTTCTGACATTCTTCCTGGGCTACTGCTTTCATATCAAGGAGTGAAGTTTTTCCTGCCAGATACTCATAGAACTTGTCATCACGGAAACCAATGGCATCTGTATCGGTACGATCGCAGCCATAGTATACAGTTTTGATGTTTGCCCAGAGGATGCCTCCCAGACACATGGGGCATGGTTCTGCTGTGGTGTAGAGTTCGCAGCCAGAGAGGTCATGAGTGCCGAGATTGTGGCAGGCATCCCGGATTGCCTCCATCTCGCCATGGCAGGTAGGATCTTTTTTAAGGAGGACCCGGTTGTGTCCTCTTCCCACAATCCTGCCATCCTTGACGATGACAGTGCCAAAGGGACCACCGTGTCCGTTTTCGATGCCTTCATATGCCTCATTTAAAGCTTCTTTCATATAATCCATGATAATATTCCTTTCCCTAAAATAAAGCAGTAATTCTGGTACGAGACCAGATTACTGCTTTATTTTTACGTGTATATTATTTTTTTAGTAAATCCTATCCTATTCGTACATTTGTTATAAGTATTTCTTTAGAACCTCTGCCTTATCCGTCTTTTCCCATGGAAGATCCAGATCACTGCGTCCGAAATGTCCGTAAGCAGCAGTCGCTTTATAAATTGGGCGCCGCAGATCCAGCATTTGTATGATACCGGCAGGCCGCAGATCAAAATTTTCTGATATGATATCTGCCAGTTTTTCCTCTGGAAGTTTACCGGTACCAAAGGTATCAATACGTACAGAAGTAGGAGAAGCGACTCCGATAGCATAGGAGAGCTGAATTTCTGCCCGGTCACAAAGTCCGGCAGCTACGAGATTCTTTGCCACATAGCGGGCTGCGTAAGCTGCGGAACGATCCACTTTTGTCGGATCTTTTCCAGAAAATGCGCCGCCGCCATGACGAGCCCATCCGCCATAAGTATCTACAATGATCTTACGTCCGGTCACTCCACTGTCGCCATTTGGTCCACCGATGACAAAACGTCCCGTAGGGTTGATATATATTTTGGTATCATCATCCAAAAGTTCCGCAGGTAAAATCGGATCAATCACATATGTACGGATATCCTTTTGAATCTGTTCCCAGGAGATATCTGCACTGTGCTGGCTGGAAATGACTACAGCATCGATACGGATCGGTTTTCCTTCTTTGTTATACTCCACTGTAACCTGAGATTTTCCGTCTGGTCGAAGATAAGGTAATGTACCATCTTTACGTACTTTCGTAAGCTGGTGTGTCAGAAGATGTGCCAGATAGATTGGATATGGCATATATTCGTCAGTTTCGTTGGTGGCATAGCCAAACATCATTCCCTGGTCGCCGGCACCGATAGCGTCAAGTTCTGTATCTGTCAGTTTTGATTCCAGCGCTTTGTCCACACCGAGAGCAATATCGGCCGACTGCTTGTCAATAGACACCATAACACCACAAGTAGAACCATCAAATCCCTTTGCGGAATCATCATAGCCTATTTCGTTAATTGTATTTCGGATAATACTCTGAAAATCTACCTGCGCAGAGGTAGTAATTTCACCCATAACCAGTACCAGTCCGGTAGTGATTGCTGTCTCGCAGGCAACACGGCTCATGGGATCCTGTGCCAGCAAAGCATCCAAAATAGAGTCGGATATCTGGTCACATATTTTATCAGGATGTCCCTCTGTTACGGATTCAGAGGTAAATAGTATTTTGCTCATATTTAATCCTCCTCGGTTTATGTTAATTAAGCAAAAATAAATCATTATATTAGCTGATATTTCATCTTTTAGAATACATCAATTCATTGATTACGTCAAGGAAATCCATCAAATTTAACAATATTTATAATTTTACTTAACCTGTTGAAAAATAATTTATATTGTTGTATAATTTATATGTATTTGTATACTGAAACTCTAGGAGGAAAGGCATTTGAGAGGGATAGTGACGAGAAAACGAATCGGTATTCTACTGATGCTGTCTATATTGCTCTGCGAGATATGTCTGAATGAACAACCATTCCGGACATATTTTTTTGCTGCTCCGGATTGTAAGATCAGTTCCAGTGTTCAGATACATAAAGAAAAAGGAGTAATCTGTGAACAGAGGCTCTCAGGGCGTACTGTTACAGGTGAAATACTCCGTCGCATGAACCGGCGTGTATCGGATTCTGTTTTCCGCAGATCTGCTGTCGGTTTTTCATTTGTGGATGATCTTCCACGATTGTTCCATTCCACAATTTATCTGCAGACGAGCCGGATCTCCCAACACACCAGTGGACATATGGAGATGATTCGCTGCATTTACCAAAAGGACGGTAAGAAACGAGTGTAAGAAGGAATTTAAACAGAATGATTGTAAAATATTCCCTATTTACGTAGGTGTTTTTTGCGTACAAAAAAAGGCCTTTTGGCAGATGGAGGATTAATCTTTATGGATAAAATATTTTTATACTTAATGGCATTCGTGGGCGGAGGACTTGGAATTGTGACAGCGATATATTTTCTTGCATCTTTGTTCGGGGTTTTGGGACAGAAGATTTACCGCAAAATAAGATTTGGGACATCTTTGTATGATTGATGCCTGAAAGAGGAGTTTACATAGATTAGAAAAAGGGAGATCTGTTGTACTTTAAGACATACATCGGAGCTCCCTTTTTTATCTCTTGGATGGCACTAACGCAGCGGTTCATTTCTGCGGATTTTATTTTCTACTTTATTCTTATACATCATTTCATCGCTTACCTTTATATAGGTTTCCAGAGAATCTTCTTCCTCCGGGATCTTATACATATAGCCCAGGCTGGCATAGATATGATATGGTTTTTTCTCTAAACGGTTAAACTTCTGCAGATAGCCTTCAAAGGCATCCATATGTTCAAGGCATTGTTCTTTCGGGATGTTATTGGCAAATATAACAAATTCATCGCCGCCGGTGCGGGCACCGGTAAATACAGGTTCACACGTATCTTGAATGGCATGTCGGATCTTTTTCAGAGCAAAATCCCCTTCCACATGACCATAAATGTCATTGATCTGCTTCATCCCATCCAGATCAATGATTGCCAGGAAAAAGGGGAGCTTTTGTCTCTTGGCATCGGCAAACTGCTTTGAAGCGCGGTTTTCAAAACCCCGCCGGTTATACATTCCTGTAAGGGCATCTCTGTCGTACATGTATTCTAGTTCTTCGATCAGAGTCTGCATTTTATGCTGGTTCAGTACATCCTGGATCGCATTGCTGATATTGGTACTCCAGTCAAAGTATATATTTGCTGTGGTCTCCGGAGTATGGAACTGTATCGCTTCATAACCGAATGTTTTATTTTCAAAATGCAGCGGTGTGAAATACCATGCCTGGGGTTTGTCGCTGGTCATTTCTGCCGGGAGAAGTTCATTCCGGGGAAAGGACATCCGGACAGGTCCTAAGGAATTGCAGTCCCGTATGGCGATTCGCAGCTCCATTTCATCGGTGTAATGGCTGAGTTCTTCCATTTTTTCCAGGTCTTTGCAGAGACATACACAATAGTCCTTAAATCCCTGGATGTTAAATATGTATTCTGGTATTTTATCTGAAATCTCATTGATATTTCTGCATTCTCCCAGATGAATGGATAAAAAATTAAACTGGATCTTCCGGTTTCTCTCTATCTTCATTTCCTCAAACCAGTTACGTCTCGTGGCGATGACCTCCCTGTCGTTGATGCGCTGACAGCCACAGGATTCTCTTGTAAGGGGTGTTACATCAAAAAAGTAGTTCTCTGTCTGAAAAGGGTTTTCCTGTCTTTTATCAATGATTTCTACAGCCTTCATCCCCATCTCATAAAAAGGAACTTCCACTGTTGTAAGAGAGGGAGAAAAATACATAGTATCTTTTAAACCATCATATCCACTGACGCATATATCCTTTGGAATGTCATAGCCTAATTTTATGAGATCACTCGCCACAGCGGCCGCCATATAGTCATTGGCACATATAATAGCCTGGGGGAGTTCACTTCCCTGAAGAAACCAGTCGCAGGCAGCGCTGCCCTTATTTTTCCAGAAATCGCCGTAAAAGACCTGATATTCATCCACAGGCAGGTTATATTCCGCCATAATCCGTCGAAAACAATCCAGCCGTTCGATGGAATCCCAGCGTTCTTTTGGACCAGTCATAAAACAGAGGCGGGTAAACCCGTGAACATCAATAAAATGGCGAATTATACTTTCCATACAGGTCGTGTTATCCACAAGCAGATTGTTGGCACCCTCGATATTTTCACGGATACTGACGATCGGACACTGGCAGCGTTCCAGGGTATATTTGAGTACGTGTTCTCTGGTCTGAAGATTCTGGATCGTATCCAGAATCAGGATCATGCCATCCAGAGCCTCATAGGGAGGGAGTTCATACATATAACAGTCTCCCTTAAAGTATTCCAGATTGTTGCCGTAGCTCCCATAGGAATTAAAGATGGCTACATTGTAGCCTAATTCTTCTGAAGCTTGAATGACTCCCTGGCACAGACGACTTGGACATTCGTTGAGTACGGCCTCGACCAATACACCGATTGTCTTTCGCTGATTTGAAAACATGGGTTGTTCTCCTTTCTGCTGTCGCGATATCTGTAAATTTTATTATACGTTCTTTTTCTATAGGATACAAGTATAAATTGACAAGAAAAAGTCTATAATATATGATTTTTTTGTAACAAAGGGTAGTTATTCTGCATTAATAGACAGAACAACGAAAGGAGATAGAACCATGCATTCGATCGAGGCAATTTATAAAGAACATTCTAAAATGGTATACCGCTATCTGCTTTCACTTACCAAAGATCCAGATCTGGCAGAAGAACTTACCCAGGAAACTTTTTTCCAGGCGGTGAAAGGGATTCAACGATTTGACAGGAGCTGTAAGGTGTCTACCTGGCTGTGTGCCATTGCTAAAAACCAGCTGATGAGCTGGCGGCGTAAAAACCCTGTTATGGAAGACATTTCGGAATCTCATGTAACGACAGGAAGTGTGGAGGAAGACGTCACCGCTTCCATGGGAAAGATAGAGATTTTGAGGAAAATGCATGAGCTGGCGGAACCGGGCAGGGAAATTATGCACCTGAGACTCTTTGGAGGTCTTTCTTTCCGGGAGATCGCAGAAGTGATGGACAGATCAGAAAACTGGGCAAGAGTAACATTTTACAGGGTAAAGGAGCAATTACGAAAGGAGCTGGAAAAAGATGAATAAGAATTTATCATGTGAAATCATAAGGGATCTGCTCCCATCTTATATCGATCATGTCCTCAGCGATGTCAGTGTTCAGGCAGTAGAGGAACATGTAAGGGAGTGTGAGGAATGTACTAAGATTCTTGCAGATATGAGGCTGCCGGAGGAAACAGTACAGGAGAAACTGCAGCAGGAAAGGGAGATCAATTATCTGAAAAAAGTCAAGAGAAGACATCGGCTGGTTGTCTGCGGTATTTTAACAGTGGTAGTACTTCTCGCCATACCTGCTGTGGAACTCATTAGAGCTGTATATTTTGGACAGAGTGTGTTGAATATGGATTATGATGTAACGGTATCAGAGGATCAGGTTGCTATTAAAGGTGAAGTTCTGGAGGGACATACCGTGAAAGAGTTCAGTTTCAAGGAACAGGATGGTGTTCTGAATGTTCAGATCATATGTGTGCCGTCAGCATTTTTTCGTCAACAGAAGGACGTAGACGAGGTTTATCGTCCCAAAGATGATATCCAGAAGGTTTACATCAATGGGGATCTTCTCTGGGAGAAAGAAGCAGGAGCCAGTCTGGTACCATAGTGCTAAAATAAATAGACATTCCCATCCCTGGATGTTACAATGATACTAATAGTTATAATAGAGAAAGGGATGAGAAGATGAGACATTATGAAGATCCTCAGCTGCTGCAGGAAAATTGTGAGCCCCAGAGAGCCTATTATATTCCCTATGATTCACTGGAGAAGGCTCTGGCGGGAAAGAAAGAAACCTCGGACTATTATATGAATCTGAACGGGGAGTGGAAATTCAGGTATTTTGAGCGCGATATCGATGTACCCGATGAGATTACGGAATGGGACAGTATCCCAGTGCCGTCGAACTGGCAGATGCTGGGATATGATAAACCTTATTATACGAATTTAAACTATCCGTTTCCCGTGGATCCCCCCTATGTGCCGGACGATAATCCCTGCGGGATCTATTCTCTGGATATCGAGATTCCTGAGGAATGGGAGGAAAGGGAGACATATATCCTGCTGGAAGGCGTGGGTTCCTGTTTTTACCTTTACATGAATGGTAATTATGTAGGGTTTAGTCAGGTGTCCCATATGCAGAGTGAGCTGCGGCTGACAGATTATGTGAAAAAGGGTACAAACCGGTTGACGATAAAGGTCTTAAAGTGGTGTGCCGGGAGTTATCTGGAGGACCAGGACTTTTTGCGGCTTTCTGGAATTTTCCGTGATGTATATCTGCTGTCAAGAAACAAAGGGCACATTCGGGATATCGAGATAACGACAGACCGGAGTCACATTACCTGCAGCGTTCCCTTTACTTTATATGATGGGACTGTACCTGTAGAGGATCTGAAAGATACGGTGGAGTGGAATGCAGAAAATCCTTATCTGTATACTCTGGTGGCAGAGCAGGCGGGGGAATACATTCCCATAAAGGTTGGTTTCCGGGATATTTGTGTCAGCCCCCGCAGGGAACTGCTTATAAACGGAACCTCTGTAAAGTTAAAGGGCGTCAATCATCATGACACCCACCCGGTGAGAGGGTATGCCCTCACAGAAGAGGATATTCGCAGGGACCTGGTTCAGATGAAAAAATTGAACATAAATACGATCCGGATGTCTCATTATCCACCCTCACCGTATTTGCTTGAATTGTGTGATGAAATGGGCTTTTATGTTATAGATGAGACCGATTTGGAGACTCATGGTTTCTGCACGAGGAATGCAGAATATGATTATGATATGGAGAGCGGGGACTGGCTCTGTCATCAGGAACAATGGCGGGAGGCTTATGTACACCGGGCAGCCCGTATGGTGGAACGGGACAAAAATCACCCCTCAATCATTATGTGGTCCATGGGAAACGAGAGTGGATATGGAAAAAATCATGATGCCATGATCGCCTGGACAAAGAAACGGGATCGCTCAAGGCTGGTGCATTATGAGGGTGCATTTCTGATCGAGGACCAGTGTGATGTAGATGTGGTAAGCCGCATGTACAGTGACGAAGGACAGATGACGGAGTTGATCCAGAGAGAAGGGGAGACACGTCCTTATTTTCTCTGTGAATACTCCCATTCTATGGGAAATGGACCAGGAGATATGAAAGACTATTGGGATATTATATATAAAACTCCTTCATGTATCGGTGGCTGCATATGGGAGTGGGCAGATCATGGAGTGTTAAAAGACGGAGTGCTGCGCTATGGAGGGGATTTTGGGGAAGAGACCCATGATGGTAATTTCTGTTGTGATGGTCTGGTATTTGCAGACCGTACTCTGAAAGCAGGAAGCCTGAATGTAAAAGCAGTTTACCAGAACATAAAGACAAGTTATGAGGATCACAAACTTTCTGTTACAAACCGGTTTGATTTTACGAATCTGAACCAATACCGCCTTATCTGGAAACTGGTCATCGACGGAAAGGTGGAACAAGAAGGGCGGCTGGTCTGTGATATCGGGCCAAAGGAGACCAAGGTTTATCCCCTTGAACTACAGCTTCCGGATCTATGTGAGCTGGGTTGTTTTCTGGATATTTTTCTGCTGGATGGCGAGGATGAGATCGGGATGGAACAGCATGAACTTCCGGTAGAAATCCAGAAGCTGCCTCCGGTTACTTATCAGAAAGGCAGGGTGCAGTTTGAGGAAAAGGGAGAGAAGCTTCTGATATCAGGAAAAGATTTTCAGTATGTGTTTAACACCCATTACGGAAATTTTGAGTATATGGAACGGGGCGGTACAGTGATTTTCGAGGAACCGGTGGAGCTTACGGTATGGCGTGCTCCGACGGACAATGATAAAATGGACAGTGAAGACTGGGAAGCAGCCAATTATCATAAATTGTGGAATAAGGTGTACCAATACAGGAGAGAAGAAAACCAGATCATAGTTGAGGGAAGTCTTTCCGGTATATCGAGAATGCCGTTCTTGCGTTACCAGAACATTTTTACGATTGGCTCCGATGGCCGTGTAAAGGTATTTTTTCATGGCAAGAAGCGGGAGGGAAGTAAATTTCTTCCCAGATTGGGATTTGAATTTAAACTTCCAGATCATGATGACGTATTCCGTTATTTTGGACGAGGTGAAAAGGAAAATTATGTGGATATGATCAGCCACACCAGAACCGGGATGTATGAAAGCCGTCCGTCGCTGGAATATGTGCCCTATGCGAGACCTCAGGAACATGGAAACCATACTGGTGCCAGGCGGCTGGAGGCGGGGGGACTGAAAGTCGCTGCCGACAAGCCGTTTGAATTTAATGTATCCCGTTACAGTTCCCAGAGCCTGACCTGTGCTTCCCACAGCGATGAGCTAAAGGAAGACGGATATGTGCATGTCCGCATTGATTATAAGGTGAGCGGTATCGGCTCCCACAGCTGCGGGCCGGAACTGAGAGAAAGTTACAGGTTGAATGATCCAGAACCAGAGTTTGAATTTTATATGTAGAAGTCTGATCCGGCGGTGCCAATTTGAACTAGATTCAAGCTGGCGCCGCTGAGTATTATAAAGTAATTTTTTCTTTTTGTTTTGTTTCAGATATGTTATACTTGTTTTAAAACTATATAATAAAATTTGGAGGTAGTTACAATGAAAAAGATGACGGGGGTTATCGCCGTCACCCTGGTGGTTTCCGTTCTGTTCAGCGGAAATACCCTGATTACCGCAAAAACAGTAAATAAGACGGGGATCAGAACCAAAAAGGTGACGATGAATATCGGACAGAAGAAAAGTATTAAGCTTAAGAATAAAAAGAAAAAGGCGAAATATTTATTTCAATCGTCCAAAACAAAGATCGTGAAAGTTTCAAAAAAAGGTGTAATGACGGCATTGAAGGTCGGAAAGGCAAAGATCACAGTGAAAGAAAGGCTGGGAAAAAAGATTAAGAGCATCGGAACCGTGTCAGTTACAGTGAAGAAAACAGCGAAGCCTTCACCCGTACCGGAGCAGAAGGTGACGCCGACGCCTGCAGGTACACCGACAGCTACACCAGTAAATGAAAAGCCAGTAGTTACTCCCCAGGCACCCTCACAGGATCCAGGGAAGACAGAGCCACCTCTGACGTCCACACCAAAACCGCCGGTAAATCCTGAGATCAAGGATACACCAGCAAAGCTTGACAGCAGCCAGAGCGGTGTCCAGTATGGAAAAGTGGTTAAAAGACAGTACTTTTCTCCGATAACAGGAAAGAATCGTAATGTGAATGTTATCCTTCCGGAGGGCTATACGGAGGAAAAGAAATATCCGGTGATCTATCTGTTCCATGGCGGAATGGGAAATGAGAATGACTGGATCGATGGAAAGGTACAGAACATGATCGGCAACATGATTGCCTCAGGTGAGGCGAAGGAAATGATCGTTGTCATGCCAAACTGCCGCTGCCGTGAGAATGATGCTGCCAACCCTTCAGATGGATTTGCACCAGATCATGTTCAGTCTTTTGACAAGTTTCTCGATGACTTCAGAGATAATCTGATGCCTTACATAGAAAATACCTATTCTGTGGCTACGGGGCGGGATAATACCGCCATTGTGGGGCTGTCTATGGGTGGACGTGTGGCACTGAACATCGGCATTTCCCTGCCGGATCAGGTGGGATACATCGGTGCTTTCAGCCCGGCTTACGGTATTTTCCCTTATACTAATAATGGATTGACAGAGGAGGGGCTGTTTACAGAAGAGACCTTTACTCTGCCGGATCATTATAAGAACAGCACGTATCTGCTTATAAATAATGGAAATCAGGATGGCATGGTGAAAGAAGAGCCACAGCGTTACCATAATGCATTAGAGGCAAACGGGGTACATCATACTTTTTATACCTTAGATGGCGGTCACGACTGGGTTGTGTGGAAAAACGGTTTTTATAACTTTGCCAGATATTTGTTTTAGAGGAATGGAGGAAGATAATGAAAAAGAAAATATTTCGGGGGATTAGTTTTCTGCTGATGGCAGCGATGGTCTGCCAGGGCGGGATCACTGCTGATGCGAAGACCAAGGCAAAGCTTTCAGTTAAAAAAATGTCGATAAATGTCGGAAAAACAAAAAAGATTAAGATTGCTAAAAAGAATAAAAAGGCAAAATATTCTTTCAAATCTTCTAATAAGAAGATTGCAAAAGTTACGTCAAAAGGAGTCGTGAAGGCAGTGAAAGCGGGAACTGCTAAGATCACAGTGAAAGAAACCTATAAAAAGAAAACGAATAAGGTGGGGACGGTAACGGTGAAATCCATTGCTAAGTGTGTGCTGCCTCTTTCTAAGACGGGAAGTCCGACACAGCCGCCCGCCCAGACGGCAGCAGTGCCGACCCAGACTCCACCAGCCAACGTATCACAGCCGCCGGCAACGGCCACAGAGACTCCGGCAGCGACGACGGAACCGCCATTAGAACTCCAGCCTATCACCTATGATGTGCCCGCAGATTTTGATAAAAAGCAGGATGGTGTAGCCTATGGGAAGGCTGTAAAGAAACAATATTATTCAACCACCACAGGTAAGAAGCGGAATGTAAACGTGATTGTTCCCCCAGATTATACGACAGAGAAGGAGTATCCGGTGCTATATCTGTTTCACGGAATCGGAGGAGACGAGGACGAGTGGCTGCAGGGAAATCCTGCTTATGTGGTTGGAAACCTGGTGGCAGAGGGGCTTGCCAAAGAGATGATCATTGTTATACCAAACTGCCGTGCCCGCGCCAATGATAAGGCAGTAACGGAATTTTCCCTGGAACATTATGCGGCATTTGATAATTTTATCAACGATCTTCGCGACAATCTGATGCCTTATATAGAAGAGAATTATTCTATAGCGACCGGAAGAAAGAATACGGCGATCGCAGGATTGTCCATGGGTGGCAGGGAATCATTAAACATCGGACTTCATATGCCGGAAACTTTTGGCTATATCGCAGCTTTCAGTCCGGGATTTGGGGTGTTCGCCTATGAGGCCAACGGTGTAAAAGAGGATGGACTCTTTACCGAGGAGACATTCCGTCTGCCAGACGAATATAAAGACCATACACTGCTTATGCTCAACAATGGAATCAGTGAGGGTGGAGAAAATGCACTGGGAGGCCAGTGCCATAAAGTACTCGAAAAAAATGAGATGCCTCATCTGTTCTATGTGACAGAGGGTGGACATGATTTTAAAGTGTGGAAACACGGACTTTATAACTTCGCTCTCCAGATCTTTCAGTGATAGGAACTAGTAAGGTGTCCCATGCCTGAATATGGGCATGGGGCACTTTTTTCCATTAGGGATGATGGAAGAGGGAAGCATATTTTTTTGGCGTGTAACCGGTATGCTTTTTAAAGGAAGTAATGAAATTGCTATAATTTGTAAAGCCGGACAAATAGCAGGTTTCAGTTACATTTTTTCCATCACCGAGCAGGGATTTAGCTTTGGAAATACGCAATAAAAGAAGATAGTTAAAAATAGTAGTGCCGGTTTCTTCTTTAAATATATGGCAGAGATGGTATTTGCTGAGTGAAAAAGTCTGGGCAATAGAGTCCAGTGAAATATTTTCCAGCAAGTTCTTTTCTAAATAGTTTACAATATCCTGTACTGTCGGCGTGTACTGGGATACAAATGGGGAGGAAGAGTAGCAGAAAAGGTTGTTAATAAAAACCAGCAGCTGTAATAAATACGTTTCTAGTAGTAATTCTTTCCCTGGCAGTGTATATTTTTTGTTTTCTTCAATCAATTTGAATTGCTTTGAAAAATATGCAAGTTCAGGATTCTTTAATTGAATCAGATTTCCTTCCCCAATTTTTCGTGCTGTGAAGCATGCAGAGAGATCCATATCTCTGGCGCTGTATTTATGAAAAAAGGCTGGAGGAATATGGATATAAATTCTTTTATATGGAGTTTGCTTTTCATTGATCGCTTTGTGAATCTCTAAATCGTTAATAACCAGAAGAGAGCCAGGGATCAAATGATAAAAAGTTTGTTGAATGCAGAAATTGAGTTCTCCTTCCAGCAGCAAAAATAACTCGTAAAAATTGTGTAAGTGAAAATCTTTTACATAACTTTGTCGGGACGTAAGTACGTTATAAGATATTTCATCTGAATATTCATGAATCATAGGGTATTCTCCTTCTGGTATAGTGCCGAAAGGGGCACGATTTAATCTTGTACAATAGGTTGGATTAATATTATCCGACTAGATAGCAATATCTGCAAGTTTTATGACAATATATGTGAAGATATTTTATTTATTTTGCTATATTATAAGTCATAACGAAACATATTGCAAGATTTAACGTGGACGCGTGGACGGGATAAGTCCATTTGTATCCATGGGATTGGAGGCATTCTATGAAAACATTAATCAACAAAAAGCAAAGAATTATGGCTAAATTTTTAGCAATTGTACTGTTGACGGTGTCATGTTTTTCTTCCGGCTTTGTGACAGAGGCTGCGACGAAGAAAAAGGTTTCTCCGGTTTCGCTCATAAAACCAGAGATAACTTCTTTAACTTTAAAAAAGGGAACCAGATATCAGTTGAAGACAAAAGTCAATTCAAAAACAGCATCAGATAAAGTTCTTAAGTATCAGTCCAGCAGACCATCTGTGGTTTCTGTTTCCCAAAATGGAAAGCTGAGAGCAAAAAAATGTGGAAAAGCGACCATTACCATGAAATCTGTTACAGGGAAAAAGCAGGCGAATGTCCAGGTGAAGGTAGTTAAAAAATTAAAAAAGGTAAAAAAAGTAACACTAAGTACTGAAAAAATGTTATTATATGTAGGTGGGGAACAAAAAGAGGCACAGACAGTTCTTACTGCTAACGTGTCACCTAAGAAGGCAACTGTTAAAAATGTTATATATAAAGCAGCAGATAAAGATATCGTATCTGTAAGTAAAAAGGGTGTGGTAAAAGCAAAAAAAGAGGGAAAGACGAAGATTACCGTGTTTGCGGCGGATGGCTGGGGCAAAAAAGCAGTCTGTGAAGTAGCTGTGAAAAAGAAAGTTTACCCATCATCAACACCAGCAAATACTAACGTAAGTGCTGTTTCAACTTTACCGACTAAGGAAACAGTAACGCCAGCAGTGAAACCTCAACGGGAGTATGTACTGGCTTCTGCTGGAAAGTCTGAACAGATGTATTTAGATCCGAATGGCGCTGATTTTGAAGGACTTAGATTAATAGCCGAATGTTTTCAGGAGGATGTTAAGCTGGTGTCAGATGCGGATTTAGACATTGTAACGGATGTCAGTAAAATGACGGGTGTTCCTATTATTGTAGGAAGTATTGGAAATAATCAGCTCATTGATACCATGATTGAGCATGGCAAATTGGATGTCAGTGGAATTAAGGGAAAATGGGAGACCTACAAGATTGAATTTGTGGAACATCCTGTTGAAGGAATAGAAGAGGCACTTGTTGTCACAGGTAGTGACAAACGAGGTACGATATATGGAATTTTTCATATATCCGAGCTGATTGGGGTGTCCCCATGGGTCTACTGGGCAGATGTAACACCAGAAAAGAAAGATGCCATTACCTTAAATTCAAATAATTTGTGTGTAACATCAAAAGAACCTTCTGTAAAATACCGTGGTATATTTTTGAATGATGAAGAGCCAGCCCTGGGCAGCTGGGCAAACAATTTCTTTAAGGAGAAAAAAGGTGGAAAATTCAATGAGTATTTTTATGAAAATGTGTTTCAGCTTATTTTGCGATTAAAAGGAAATTATTTGTGGCCGGCTATGTGGTCATCGTCATTTAGCACGGATGGTGTGGAAATACCGGAAGCCAGCGCGCAACTGGCGGATAAATATGGTATTGTAATGGGTACCTCTCATCATGAGCCGATGATGAAAGCACATCAGGAATGGAGTAAAGGTAAATCTAATTACGGAAATGGTGAATGGAATTATGATACGAATAAAGAAGGTTTGAAACAATTTTTCACAGAAGGGGCAGAGCGAAATGGCAAGTATGAAAATGTCATTACGATTGGCATGCGTGGGGATGGTGATACCTCCATGCTTCCAGAAGGAAGTTCTGTCGAAGAAAATATTAACCTTTTAAAAGAAGTAATTTTAGACCAGAAAAGTATTTTGAAAGAAAATGGGCTTGAGAACGCTCCAACACTTCTTGCTCTATATAAAGAAGTCGAAGAGTACTGGTACGGTGATGACGCAACACCAGGTCTGTGTGACTGGAACGAACTGGATGATACGATTGTCATGCTTTCAGAGGACAATTATGGAAATATCAGGACCTTGCCGACGGAGGAGAATAAGGATCGAAAAGGCGGCTGGGGAATGTATTACCATGTTGATTATAATGGTGCACCGACTTCTTATCAGTGGGTTCAGACATTGCAGCTTCAGAAGATGTGGGAACAGATGTCTATGGCGTATGATTACGGCGTGGATGATATGTGGATTCTCAATGTGGGTGATCTAAAACCTATGGAATCGGCAATCTCCTATTTTATGGATATGGCATGGGATTACGAAAAATGGGGAAGCAGCAACATAGACAGTACAGAGCAATACACCCGGCAGTGGATAGAACAACAGTTTGGAAAAGATACAGACCAGCAGGGGATTCAGGATTTAGTGACCATTTTTGAAGAATACTTGAAAATTAATAGTACGCGTAGAGCAGAGAATGTCTTCTCAACCACCTACAGTCTTGATAATTACAATGAGGCAACGGAGATGTTGGAGAGGATTGATAGACTGGTTACACTGGCAGACAAATACAAGGAAAAGCTGCCAGAACGTGCACAGGCGCCGTATTATGAATTGATTTATTATCCTGCTGTGGCAGTAGCAAATATCAATCGGATGCAGATTTATTCCGGATTGAATCAGGCATATGCCAAACAGAATCTGAGCAGTGCAAATGTGTATGCAGCTCTCATTGAGGAGGCAATTGCCCTGGATCAGGAGATGGAGCAGACCTATGATAAAAATATGCCCGGAGGTGTGGGTAATAAGTGGGATGGCATGATGTATCAGGCCAAAAATGCAGGACATGTCGGTTATCCGGAATGGAGGCCAAAGGGTGCTTATCCTGTTCCTGTATATGTAGATATTCCAGACGAAGCACATATGTATGTGCGTTTACAGGGGGATTCCAAGGCATATGAAAGTGGAAGTGCAAAGCTGCAGGCTTTCACAAATATAAACAACGAGACCTACTGCATCCATGTAATGAATAGTGGAGCAGCATCCTTTGATTATGAAGTGGAAGCTTCTACTGACTGGATTACGATGAGTAGGAGATCCGGCACAGTGAATGAGCAGGATTCCATAGAAATCAGCGTGGATTTTTCAAAATTAAGCGCTGACAGCACTGGTACAGTAACAATAACAGGAAATGGACAGACCGTAAAAATAAATATATCTGCCTCTGTTATTGATACGGAAGGTTTAAGTGAAAAAACATATATTGAAGCCCATAATTATATAACTATTGAGGCAGCAAATTATACAGATTCTAAAACAGCTGCTGACGGGGCTGCATGGAAGGAGATTAAGAATTATGGACGAGGAAAATCCTCCCTGAAGGTATTTCCTTGTACAGGGCGGTTTACAAATGCAGAGGATGCACCATATGTAGAATATACAATAAAGACAGCCAGAACAGATAAGTACAGTTTAATGGCGTATATGGCGCCATCCAATAACGTAGACTGGAATTATGTAACAATGAAGTTTGGCGTATCTGTGGATGAGGGAGAAATGCAAAGTGTAGATACGGTTTCTAAGAACTATATCGCCGGAACATGGAGGGATTCTCTCTGGTCAAATGGTGTAAAAAATGGAATTCACACCAAAAAGGTTAATTTGGGAGAATTAAGCGAGGGAGTCCATAAAATACGGATTTATTCTATGGATCCGGAGATTGTTTTACAGAAATTTGTTCTTTACCCGACCAGTAAGAATTTAAAAAACTCTTATATGGGTCCAGGTGAAAGTTATTATGTAGGAAAAGAAGATTTTTCCCAATAAGACAATAGATAACGCCTAATAAAATTATAATTAGGAGGAGGAATTCAGAATGAATTCAAGGGGTTGTAAATCTAAAATGAATAAAACAATTGGGGTATTAACACTTAGTTTTGCGATGGTACTATCTTTATTATCACCATCCAGTATGGCTGCAGCAAAATCGCCAAAACTGAGTAAGAGCAAGATGAATGTAAGTGTTGGAAAGACAGTTACTTTGAAGCTGAAAAATGTCTCCAGGAAGGCAAAGGTAAAGTGGACTTCCAAGGCGAAAAATATTGCAAAAGTTGTGAAGTCAACAAAAAAATCGGCTAAGATTAAGGGAGTAAAAGCCGGAAAAGCCACAATTAAAGTAACTTACAAGTTGGGGAAAAAATCCAAGACACTGTCTTGCAAAGTTGTTGTGAAAGGGAAAAGCACTGTTAAAGTGACTCCATCACCATCACCGATCCCGTCAATATCAGAAACTGCCACACCGAATACATCAGTTCCCTCTAATATACCAGATATATCTTCTTCACCTAACGTACCAGAGCCGGCGTATAAATGGGTAACAACCTGGGGAACGGCAGAGGAAAAATGTGATGCCACAGATTCAGCCATGCCTAAAATGGCACTCACGAATACTACGGTTCGTCAAATCATCCGGGTAACAACAGGTGGAAATAAACTGCGTCTGCGACTGTCGAATCAATATGGGAAAAGTGATGTGGAGATCCAATCTCTTCATTTTGCCAAGCAGATTAAGGCAGATGCCTCTACTATAGATGTATCCACCGATACAGCGGTGACAGTAAATGGTGAGGAAGAGTTTATAATCCCTAAAGGAAAGGTTATTCTGACCGATGAAATTGAATTCCCGGTGGATGCCCTAGAAAATATTGCCGTTTCTATATATTTTGGCGCGGCACCAGTGGATAATATAACAGGTCACAGAGGTGCAAGGGCGACTACATATCAGGTCTCTGGAAACCAGGTATCAGAAGAGAAGTTTTCTTCAGCTAAAACGACCACAAGCTGGTTTTTCCTTGCAGATGTATCTATGTGGTCTCCAGAGGACAGCAGGGCAGTAGTATGTTTTGGTGATTCTATTACAGATGGTTATGGAACAGATGCGACGTACCTTGGCAAAAAACCGGATAGTTATACCAGATGGATTGACTATTTTGCAAAAAGACTACAGGAAAATGAGGGAACAAAGCATGTCTCACTTATCAATGAAGGAATCGGGGCAAATTCTATCCTTGGCTCCTATCCGACGGATGCTGGTAAGGACAGATTTGCCAGGGATCTCCTGGAGCATGATGGCGTAGAATACTGCATTATCTTATTTGGAGTAAATGACATAACGAACCTTAAGGAAACGAGCAAATATAATCTGCTGATTCCGGAGTACAAGAAGATGATTCAGCTGTGTCATGATCATGGAATTAAGGTCTATGGAGCGCCTATTCTTCCATTCGGAACAAGTGATAGTTATACAGAACCATCGGAACAGGTACGGACTATGATTAATGACTGGATGCGTTCGGAAGATTCAGGAGTAGATGGAATTATTGATTTTGAGAGTGCAGTGGCAGATCCTGCGAATCCCAAGAACATTTTGGAAAAATATGCCCATGAGGATGGACTTCATCCTTATGATGGTTATAGTGCAATGGCAGATGCCATTGATTTGTCAATGTTTGAATGATTTAAGATAAAATAAAGGAAGGATAATACAATGACGAAATTCCCGATTTACCAGAAAGGTAATCTTACGTATTTGTTTGTGGATGATGGTGCTCCAAAAGGGATAAAGCGGGTAGCCGCTGCCGTGTGTAAGGATATTGGCCTTGTGACTGGAAAAGACCCAGAGCAGGTGAATACACTTTCGCAAGTTACAGGGCAGACAATAATGATTGCCGGTATACATGGTGAGAGTGAAATCATGACGTATTTAGAGGCAAATGGATATCTGGACGGTACAAAGTTGAAAGCAAAGAGGGAATGTTATCTGCTAAAGATAGTAGAAAATCCCTTTCCGAGGTATCCACAGATTGAAAAGGCTTTTATTATTCTCGGCAGTGACAAACGAGGAACAATTTATGGAATGTTTCACGTATCGGAATTGTGTGGAGTGTCACCCCTGGTCTTTTGGGGTGATGCGGCTCCTAAAAAAAGAAATGAAGTAGTGTTATCTTTTGAGGGTGAAATTGTATCAAAGGAACCTTCTGTTATCTATCGTGGTTTTTTTATTAATGATGAATGGCCGGCCTTTGGCAGATGGTGTACCAAACATTATGGTGATGTGAATGCCGAAGCCTATGAGAAAGTCTTTGAGTTGCTTCTTCGGTTGAAAGGAAATTATCTGTGGCCCGCCATGTGGCGCAGTTCTTTTTGGGAAGATGGACCGGATCTGGAGAGTGCCCGACTGGCAGATGAATATGGAGTTATTATGGGAACATCTCATCATGAACCACTTGGGCGTGCCGGAGTGGAGTGGCAGAACCAATATAAAAAATATGGTGATGATAATACATGGAGTTTTCTATCTAACTGTGAGGCGATCACTGAATTCTGGCGCGACGGATTAAAACGCTGTAAGAATTTTGAAAATGTTATTACGATAGGTATGCGGGGAGAGGATGATTCACTGCTGATGAGTGAGGATACCAGCCTGGCGGAGAATATCGATGTAATTAAAAGTGCTGTCCATGTGCAAAATAAGCTAATTCACGAAGAGTTTGAAAAACCCATTCAGGAAGTTCCACGCATGATTGCCATATATAAAGAAGTGGAGGACTTTTTTTACGGTGATGAAAGCTGTGAAGGTCTCCGTGAATTTGAAGAAATCGAAGATGCGATCTGGCTTTTGAGTGATGATAATTATGGTCATCTACGTTCCCTTCCACAATTAACGGATCGCCCACATCGGGGTGGTTATGGAATGTATTATCATTTTGATTATCATGGTGCACCATATAGTTATGAGTGGTTTGGAAATACCAATGTGGTTCAGGCTTGGGAACAGCTGACGATGGCATATGAATATGGCATTCGCAGTATGTGGGTTGTGAATGTGGGAGATATAAAGGGAAATGAATATCCCCTTAGTTTTTTTATGAATCTTGCCTACGATTATGATACATGGGGAATTTCAAATAGGAATAGTGTGGCAGAATTTACAAAGCAGTGGATTGCCCAGCAGTTTCCGGCGGGTTCCGCTATACAACATAAACAGATACATAGGATTATAGATTCTTATATGAAGCTGACCAGTCAAAGACTTCCGGAATCCCTCAATGAGGAAGTATATCAATGCGAGTTCCATGAGATAGAACACATGAAGGAGGAAATTAAAGCTGTGGAGGAAGCAGCTGTTTTCCTGCATGATAATTTGCCTGTAGAAATGCTTCCTGCGTATGAAAGCATGATTTACTATCCGGTTATGGCATCTTTAAATATTATTGAGCTAAATCTGGTAGCAGGAAATAATGCGGAACTCGGCAGACGTGGTGTCTTAGCTGCCAATGATGAGGCTGTTCGTTTGGGTGAACTGATTGCATTAGATCAGCACTATGTGAAGCAGTTTCACACGATATTGAATGGTAAATGGAAGCATATGATGGATTCAGCGCATACAGGATTTCGTAATTGGGATGACAATGACTGGACTTATCCACAGGCAAAAACTGTTTTTCCGATTCAAAAGGGAAAGATAACGGTGAGTTTTCGCGGTAACAATGCATATCATCTGGGAGCACACTGGCAGGATAAAGTGCCTCTTTACAATGAGGAAATGCTGAGACCAGATTGTGATAGAATTTACCTTGATATTGACAGCCGGGGAGGTGTTGATTTTCAATACACGATTCGTTGCGGGGAACCCTGGATCTCGCTGTCACTTACAGGAGGAAAGTCTTGTCTTCAAAATCAGTCCCGTACCACGCTGGTGATTGCCTGTGATAAAGATAAATTAAACGGGATCCAGGAGGCAGTTATAAGGCTTGATTTTGAGTTTGACGATGGAGAGAAAACATGGTCAGAGGTGGAAGTGAAAGCGGCAGGCAATTACTCTTATCCATACGAAAATGTTTTTATAGAAAATGAGGGTTATATCTGTATGGAAGCCCAACACTATAATACAAAAAAGGATGTGGATGGTAAAGGATGGCAGGTGGTTTCCCGCCTGGGGAGAACGTCGGATGCCATTAAGTCTTTCCCGGTAACAGTAAACTGGGAAAGGGAAAAGGAACGCCCATATGTGGAATATTCATTTGCAGCAATGCATGAAGGTGATTATCTGCTGAGATTTTATACTGCACCACGCAACCCGATGGTGAAGGGAGGAACGGTTCGCGGTGCCTACAATGTCAACAATTGTGACCTCCAGTGGTTTGACGCAGTTGAGTCTGGTTATTTTGCGGAATGGCAGAATCAGACATGGAGCTATGGCGTTACCAATCATATTCGACTTATTGAGGAGAAAGTAATGTTGAAAAAAGGGGTTAATACGTTAAGATTTTTTGCAGCAGACCCCAATATCATTTTGGAAAAGATTGTGTTATATCGTATGGATAAACCAATGCGGGATACTTATCTGGCACCACCAGAAAGTTATTTCTATTCTTCACCAATGTAGTTTAGTCAATATGGCGCTGTCGGTTTGAATAGGATCAAACCGACAGCGCCATATTAAATCCTTATGTTAGATCAGCATTATAAGTTCAATCATTACCTTCTGTCACAGAGGAGCTCCAGCCGTATCGGAATCCCCGGTCAGTGGTCAGCCTGGAAGGAAAGATTTCAAAATAAATAACAGCATCGTGAGATAATGTAAATTCTACAGTCATGTTATCTTTTAAAAGGGTTTTCCGTTCTGTCAGGATTAATGGATTTGCCGCTTCCTGAAGCAGCTGTGTCTGGCTGCTGGTGAGATTCGCCGGCTCACCGAGATCATGCCATACCTTCTGTGGATTACATGTGGTTTCGTCCACGACCTTTTGGATACAGCAGTATTCACCAGAAGGAACCGGGAGATTGAACTCCATAGTAAGAGCGTCACTGTCTGTTTCACAGGAAAGATTCCATAATACACCCCGGATTGTCCCCTCATTTTCACAAAGGACACCGTGCTCGCTGCGAAAAATACATTTTCCAGTTAATTCTTTGAAAAATTCAAAGGTCCAGAAAGTGGGCTTGGGAATACTGTTATTTGCCAGAAGCCCAAACCCCCCATAAAAGGGAGTGAAAGGCACGCCCTGTTCTTCAAAGACATCTCCAAAAGTCCAGTAAGAATAACCAGTACAGTAGTCACCGATCTCCGATAGGATCCGGGCGAGACTCGCCGCATTCTGGTTCGTATCGTGAAGTGGACAATTTGGTACATAGGCGGTATTAAATTCCGTGATATAAAAGGGAAGATCTTCGTATTCTTCAAATTCACCGATGATCTCACGACAGCGCTTCAGCGTACTGAAAGAGTATTCGCTGGACTGTAGGTCAGCATAGTCATAGTGTCCGTCCCGTTCCGGAAAATGAATGGTGTAGTGATGTCTGGAAATAAAGTCCAGGGGAGCCTGGTTTTCTTTACAATAAGTTAAAAATCCCCGCATCCATACCTCATCATTTCCTCCGCAGATCGCCGGTCCACCCACCTGAAAATCCGGATGGACTTCTTTGACGGCAGCTACCGTCTGAGAATATAGTTTACAGTATTCCGGCATATCTGCGTGTTCCCAGAAACCTTTCAGGTTTGGCTCGTTCCAAACTTCCACCGGCCAGCTGAGCACTTCCTTCTCACCGTATCGGGTGAGCAGATGCCTGAGTGTCGCCTGAACCAGTGCACACCACCGGTTATAGTCTTTTGGCGGCGTCACATTTCCCTTCCAGTAGAATTGTGTCTGGGTGCCGGAAGCAAGTTTTTCAGGCATAAAGCCAAGTTCTAAAAAGGGCCGGATTTGGAGTTCCAAATAACTGTCAATGACTCTGTCCAGATAAGTGAAATTATATTCAGACTTAATGTTCCCATCCTTGTCCTTATACTCCTGGTAGATCGCCATATCATCACAGAATAGACCGTGTCCCCGTATGTAAGAAAATCCAATCCTTTTCTGGACAAATGCCAGCTGGTCCCAGTATTCCTTGTGAAGTGCCAGTCCCATACGCCCTGTTCCCACACAGTAGGTCACATTGTTGTGAAATGGTATGTTGTGGTCAAAGTTAATATCATATGTCATTTTCATAAACTGCGTGCCTCCCCGCTATTTTCTATTTATAATATAACATTTTCCTTTCATCCATTGCAACCACAAAGATAAATACTTTCTGTAAATCTGAATAATTTTAATTGCTATTTTTCTAATTCTTCCTTATAATAAAAATATATTTTAGAAAGGGGTGCATAAACCAATGAAACGTTGTAAAATATTTTTAGCGCATGCAGCTATTTTTGGACTTTGCCTGGCAACGATCGCTCCTGGCACAGTCTCCGGTGCAAAGACGAAAAAACCAAAGCTTTCCAAAGGGACATTGACAGTCACCGCAGGAAAGACGCAGACGATCAAGCTTTCCCGGGCGGGAAAGAAGGCAAAGGTAACTTGGAGTACCAATAAGAAAAAGGTAATTAAGTTATCTAATAAGAAAAAAACATCCTGCAAAGTAAAGGGGCTGAAAAAGGGAAATGCTCTTGTAAACTGTAAGGTAAAAACTGGTGGAAAAACTTATAAGCTGCGGTGTAAAGTGAAGGTGCAGGCAAAGAAGGTTGTAAACACGCCAAGTATTCTTGCAGCCTATAAAGACATTGTTCCGAATATAGGTGCTGCCGTCAACTACGGAAGCAGAGCACCCAGAGAGCTGAGGGACAACAAGACACTAGCATTTGTCAAGAGACATTTTAACAGCATTACACTGGAAAATGAAATGAAGCCGGATAACATCCTTGGTTCTGCACCAAAGACTCTGTCCATTCAGGAGGCAAAGAGTAAAGGATATTATATCCCGGAAGGTTACAGCGAGGCGAAGGTTCCGCAGTTAAACTTCAACGAAGTGGATGGCGCACTGGAAGTTGCCTCAAAAAACGGTCTGAGAATGCGCGCCCATACTCTTGTATGGCACAGCCAGACGCCGTCATGGTTCTTTACAAAGAATTATGATGGAGATACTGTTGTGGCAACGGATATTATGGATGCCCGTCTGGATTACTATGTACATAATGTGATGGCACATGTGATGGAAAAGGAAAAAGCACTTACCGGTTCAGCTGGAAGTATTGTCTACGCATGGGATGTTGTAAATGAGTATCTGAACCGGAGGACTTTTGGAAAGGTCTGGGATAGTGTATACGGAAATATGGGTGCTTCGCCGTCTTATGTGAAAAAGGCTTTTCAGCTGGCTTATGGTATGCTGAAGACTTATGGTGTTCAGGATAAGGTAACACTTTTCTATAACGATTATAATACATACTTTAATACACAGAAGGTACTGGATCTGGTCAGCTTTATCAATAAAGACGAACCGGAGAAGATCTGTGGCGGTATTGGAATGCAGAGTCACGTAGATGTAAAAGTTCCAACGGTGAATCAATACGGTGCTGCATTGGAGAAATTCCTTGCTGCCGGGTATGAGATTCAGATCACAGAGCTTGATTTTACCATTAATTTTGACACGGAAGGCTCTTCTGCTTCTTATTCCTATGTGGATGAAAATGAGACTAATAATGATCAGAAAAAATTTGTCAGCAATCTGATGAAAACGATTATTACGAAACAGAAGAACCGCGATGTCAATGTAAATCCAAAGGGTATCACGAATATCACCTTATGGGGGCTCACCGACCGTACGTCCTGGCGTTCCCAATGCCAGCCGCTTCTGTTTGGGGATAACATCTATGATCCAAAACCGTCTTTCTATTCCTTTATTGATGCAGTAAAGGTTTGGAAATAGAACATATAATAACTGAAAATAATATCAAATTAGAAAAGGGTGTCCCTTAAGTTGTTTCATGACTTTCGGGATACCCTCTTCTGGTTTATTGACAAATTAATATCTGAGTGATTTCGTCAGAAGTTTATTCCCAGGAAAAGCTTCCGTCATCTTTTTTCACATCGCCCAGTTCTTTATAATCAAAATTTCTAAATTCTGCTTTTGCTTCATAGTAGGCGTAATCTACACATGCCATGCCGACAAAGGCTCCCGTAAAGAAGCCACCATAGCTTTGTAATACATAATCATCGGAAAGAATCGCAGCATCCAGTGTTATAGGAATTTCTTTGTAAGTTTCGCCGTCAAAGGAATATTCATAGGTATAACTTTCTTTTCTGACCTTTGTACGGAACCAGACATCCGCACCTTCCGGTACGGGAATAGCGTCATTCCTCAAAAAAGAATTATAGTTTCCACGGTCGCACTGTGCCACCTCGATCACCCGTCCATTTTTTTCATTCCATGTCACAAAGGCAAAGGACCAGTGCCTGTCGTTGTAATAATTTGTCAGTCCAGCCATCTGCTGGTAAGAAAATGGATTATAGCTTACTTTCACCGAAGCATCAAAGTAAAATGCCTGCCAGCGTTTGGCAACCAAAGACAACTCATGTGTGTTGCAGAGAGATCCCTGGCCACGGAGAACAAGCCTGCCATCACCAGTGCTTCCCATCTCATCATTAAAAGGTACACGAAGGGTATTCCATTCGTCGTGAAGCAGGGATGAATCAAATTCATCATGGAAAGAATGATCTGCCGGCGCGGCAGTCTCTATGCCATCAGCTGGCGCATCCACATAGACAGAGCCGCCGTGTCCGCCTTCGATCCGTGGCCAGCCTTCATCATCCCAGAATACTTTCTGGATGGACGTCTCCCGTCCCAGCGTGCAATATCCCCGGGGATCGATACAGGATTCATTTTCGTGGGTCCATGGACGCCCGCACAGACTGGCATAATACCATTCGCCGCCAGGCGTCTCTACCAGAGCACCATGTCCCTGTTTCTGGATACCCAGATATGGGGTATCAAAGTTTGTAATAAAAGGTCCATCTGGTTCTGTTTCAAAGCTGAGCTCATCCAGAGTACGGGATCTTGCCACGACTTCCTGATGTGTGTACACGGTACCACCCTGGGCTGCGAAAAGATAATAATAGCCATTTATCTTATAAAGATGGGGACCTTCAACGAGTTTGACTTCCGTGCCATTATAAATATTTCTTGCTGTTTCTGGTTTTAACTTCATGGAAGCAGTATCAAATTCTGTCAGTGTAATACCGTTGAATCCATGGTGATACTCACGGTGATCCCATGTCTGCTGTACCAGATATTTTCTTCCGTCTTCATCATGGAACAGAGAGGCATCGAAACCTACGCCATTGACACGGATCGGGTCAGACCAGGGACCACGGATATCCTCTGCTGTCGTAATGTAGTTGACCATATCCTTAAAAGATCCCTCAGTTACTTTAACATCGGTGTAAACCAGCCAGAATTTACCGTCAGCATAGGAAAGATCTGGTGCCCAGATACCGCCAGAGGAAGGATTTCCCTTCATGTCGAGCAGTGTCGTCGTAGACAATGGGGAAGGGAGCAGATTCCAGTGGATCATGTCCTTTGATTCATGCAGACGCACCCCTGGAAACCACTCAAAGGTAGAGTTGGCTATGTAATACGTATCATCCACGCGGATAATGGAAGGATCTGCGTGAAAGCCGGGCAGAACCGGATTTTTCAATTGTTTCATAAGATGATGTAAACCTCCGTTCTTGTAATTTATTTATCTTACTTTTTGTGCACGTTTTCGGTACAAAATAAGTATATCTGCTTTTGTGATAAATGACAAGATTCTACTTGCAAAAAAAATGAAAAATGGTATATTTAAAGTTAAATTAAGAAATAAGGGAATTGGTTAAATGAAAGCAGATTTTACTGGAGATGGTATTCCAGAAAGCATTCAGATCGATGCGGGAGGAGCAGCGGAACCAATGACTGGTGAAGAGCCAACGATCCGGGTTTTTTCCGGAAAGACAGGGGAGATGATCTGGTCTCTTCCAGTGAATACGGTTCATGGGGGATGGAATAATGTGTATTTGTACAGGGATGGAGGAAAAGCGTTTCTTATGACGTGGAGGCCTGCCATGTACCAGGGAGCGGCGGATTATGAGTGGAAGATTTTTTCTCTCACAGAGGACGGAAAGGAAAAGATACTGGCATCGGACTTTTTTGAGTTTGACCTGAACTATCCGAAAAAGAGCGATTCAGAGCGCCTGCGGGGTTTTGCAGCAGGATTGAACACTTATTTAAAAAAGGCCCAGCTGCTTATCAGTACCCAGGAAGGTATACTCCGTATAGGAGGTGGAGATGAAGGTAAAATCGAAGAAGGTGAATACTATGATCCTTCAAAAGAGCTGGCAGAGATGAAAAATTACTGGTAATAGAGAGGTTGACAACTGTGTACCATATGGGTATAATAAAGGTATACAGTTGTCAACCTTTAAAACTGGAGGGATTACATGAAGAAAATTAAATTGTCAGACGCAGAATGGAAGATTATGGACAGGCTGTGGGAAACACCTTATCTTACAATTCGCCAGCTGACGGAAAATCTGCTTGAGGATACGGGATGGGAAAAACATACGGTCATCACGCTTCTTGGGCGGATAGAAAAGAAGGGAGCATTATCATATCGTCAGAATGGCAGGGCAAAGGAGTTTTATCCTTTGATTTCCAGAGAAGATGCCTGCGGAGAAGAGACCAGAAGCTTTCTTGAAAAAGTATACCAGGGAAGCTTAAGTATGATGGTACATTCCATGGTGGAGAGAGAGTCACTTTCAGAACAGGAACGACAGGAACTGATACGGATTCTGGAAAAAGGAGAAAAAAAGGGGGGATGATCCTATGGAAATATTAGCAGTAACTTTATTGCTGCCGGGAATCATCTATCTGCTGGCAGTTACAGATCAAATGGCAGCAACTATGCTTGATCTAAGTGTTCTGGTATTGTTTTTATATGTTATAAGGATTCTGTTCCGGAAAAGAATAAGCGGGGAATTGATGTATTCATTGTGGGTACTTATTCCAATACGCTTATTGGGCGGTCCGCTTTTAAAGGTATTAAGAAGTTTGCTGGAGCGACAGGATAACATAGTTGTAAATGCAACAGACAGAGGATTAGAACTATTTCAGAATATAATTCAGTCAGGCAATGAGACTCTGGTTTCAGGGGTTGAACCGGTGCGATTGGATCTTAGGGCAGTATCATTGCCAGTCTGGTTCTGGTGTGTGTGGGCAGTGGGAATCGCAGCAGTATATCTCTGGTCTGTGTATGTAAATGAAACCTTTCGGCACAGACTATTTGAACAGCGGATCCGGATCACTGTAGAAGGGTGTCAGTATCAGGTTTATAAAGTTCCTGGAATTGCTTCTTCCTGCGTCATGAAAGTAAATGGAGAAAAGGGAATTTATCTGACAGAAACCGTGGCGGAAGATGAGGAGAAAAGGGAGTATGTTCTTACCCATGAACTTTGCCACTTAAAACACAAAGATCTTTTTTGGGGAAATCTTCGCTGTATCGTGCTTGCCTGCAACTGGTTTAATCCTTTGATCTGGGCAGCAGCTTTTCTATCTAAGAGAGATGGAGAGACGGCATGCGATGAAAGATCCATACGTGTTCTTGGTGAAGCGAAGAGATATCGTTATGGAAGGGTACTGTTGGATATGCTGCCGGATAAAGAAAAAATTAATTTATTTTTTACTGCTACGACTATGGGTGGGGGGAAGCGGGAATTGGTTTACAGAGTATGCCGTATTGCCGAAAGCAGGAATCGGTGGATTCCAAGTATTGTCGTTCTGGTGCTTACATTTTTTTTGGCATGCATGATTGGGTTTGTTCCCTCTTCTGCAGACTTAAGGGGGCTCTCTCCGGAAGAGACAGTGAGGCAGTATCTCTATTACTGGAATCAGAACTACCGAGAGGGGATGCGCGGTCTCAGGGTGGATGGAGGTTCATATAATAGTCATGGAACAGTGACAATTAGGAAATGTGGAAAAACGACAGAAGTGGAAAACAATGATGTTGATATTGATGGAACTTGGAGCAGGGCTGAAAACAAATGGGCAGATGCGCAGAGACTGAGTTTGGAGATTCAGATCGAATATATAGATTACAATCTGGGAAATAAAGAACAGCAAAAGGAACGTTCAAAGGAAGAATTTATCGTAATCAGAGAAAGCACGGGAACTGATTGGAGAATACTGGAGACTACTCTGGATGATTTCTGCGAATGGTAATATTGGACTGGCATGTTGGGAATTAAGCATTGATGTGCCAGTCCAATTAATATTTTTGTCACTATAATAGCCATGAAGCAAGATGACTGAAATCGATCAAAAGCTCACCATGATAGATATTGACTGGAACAGGCTGGTTCAAACCGCATATCCTGGGGTAGATCACATCTTCTTCAAAGAAGTAGATGAGAAGTTTTTTCTGATAGGGATCCAGTATCCAGTATTCCAGGACGCCTGCATCAGCGTATTTGGAAAGTTTTTTAAAACAGTCTTTCTTTTTAGTGGAAGGGGATAATACTTCCAATACGAAGTCAGGCGCTCCGTAAATGCCCCAGCTGCAAAGCTTCTCATCCTGGTTTTCACAAAGTACGATCAAATCTGGTTGCACCATGGTTTTGTTGTCACGATCCAGTTGAACATCCAGCGGGGATATCAAAGGCAGGCACTTTCCGCCCTGTTCCAGAATATAATTGGAAAACTGGCGGTAAATCTCGCCGCATATGCGTTGATGCAGGACGGTGGGGGCGGACATATCGTAAAATGTACCATCAATGAGTTCCCTGCGCTGATCCTCCGGTAATGCATAGTAGTCATCCACGGTGTAAGTTCCGGCATGTTTTGTGGAATAAGCATAACTTTCATGTAATACAGGCGGATCTTGAAAGAGTTTTTCCAAAGCCATCAAAGTATCATAGCGGGGGTGGGTGGTTTCACCAGAAAAGATCTTCTGTATGGTGCCTAGCGGGATGCCGGATAATTCAGACATCATGGTATAGGAATATCCCCGTTCTATTTTTTTTTGTTTCATTTCTTCAATCGTCATAAGATCACCCCTAATCCTGAAATATTTTTATTAGTTAAGTATATTATATATAAAATTCTGCGCCCGGTCAAGAAAAAACTAAAAAAATATCCAAAAAACAACCGTAATATCTCCGCATTTTTTCCATACTTGATTTTTTTGTGAAAATGAAAAGGGCATACTCTCTGTGATTATTTTGTAAAAGTAATAGTTTGGGGAGATTTTTTTATCGTATAAAATATTTTTATTTGTTTTAAATCATATATTAATTCAGTGTATTTATTATAATCATGGTAAAAAATAATTTTTATAATAGGAATTAGTGCAAAAACTAGAGAAAAAAATAGTAGGAGGATAATAAGTATCATTGCAGAAGTTGTAATTATTTCTTCTTTAGGAACTGTATCTCCAATTTTTTTAGCAAAGTATGCAATAGTAGGAATAATTATCACGCTAACAGTTTTTAGTGGTCTTTTTAAAAGAGCTAAATAATCACATTGAATTTGGGCAACTTCAGCTTCACTAATTAAGAGATCAATTAAGTCACTATTATAAATATCAATTTCATAATGTTTTAAGATTTTAATTATCATATCCATTCGCTCCTTGGAATAAGGCAAATAGTGTTTTTCCAGCATAACTTTGAGGTTATTTTTCCTTGAATCAAGTATAAAATAGAATGCAGTTAAGGTGATTTCTATAAGTAGAGTAATATAACCAATTGCCTGAAAATTAAATATAAAAAATATTACACATAATATCGAAATTGAAAATAATGTAATTACAGCTATTTTCCTGTATAGGGGAAGTTTTGTAAAAGGGATTGTGCTTTTAATTTCCTTTAAGCCTATTTTATAACTAATAAATAAATCAGAAAATCTCATTTGTATAAACTCCTTTTTGGTGAATTACATTTCCATTTTTTGATACCATATACATTATATCACTGCTGTTATAAAATGAAAAGTTTTATAGGAAGAAATGATGGTAGTACATAAAAGCTTATATATCTAAAACTTAATTGTTGAATGATAAAAAGGTGTAGATAAACTTATACAAGTAGGAGAAGTAATATAAAGAAAAAAATTAGATGGATCTTTTATAGTAGAGAAAACCTAGTATTTATGCTACAATTATTCTAAGATTTGTGTAAAAATCAGAAGAAATTAGAAAGGAAGATTATGATGAGATGGATCCTGTTTTATTTTATAATAATAAATGTTCTTAGTTTTTTTCAGATGGGTTTTGATAAAAGACGGGCAAAAAGGCATGAGTGGAGAGTACCGGAAGCACATCTGTTTCTGGCGGCGCTGGCTGGCGGCAGTGTGGGAAGTATTCTGGGCATGAGAGTATTTCACCACAAGACCAGACACTGGTATTTTGTGTGGGGAATGCCAGCGATCCTTATATTGCAGATCGTGCTGCTGTTTGTCATTTGGAGAGGGTGGATGTGATTGAGTTATGATATGACACGGGGAGATATCACCAGTGGCCTCATGAAGTTTGCCCTGCCATTGATGGCTGGAAACCTGCTGCAGCAGGTATATAATATTGCGGACACGCTTATCGTGGGCAGATACCTGGGGGAATATGCTCTGGCTGCTGTGGGATCTTCTTACACACTGATGGTTTTTCTCACTTCCCTTTTGCTGGGGCTCTGTATGGGAAGCGGCGCTTTTTATTCGATTCAGTTCGGGGCAGGTGAGCAGGACCGTTTAAAAAGAGGGATTTTTCTTTCTTTTGTGGGGATAGGCGGGCTTACAGTTTTGTTAACAGTGGGGGCTTTTTTAGGGCTCCATGGTATTCTATGGTTTATGAGGGTTCCAGATGGGATCCAGGAATGCATGAAAGAATATTTGATCTGCATATTCTGGGGGATTCCCGCAGTTTTCATCTACAATTTTGTTGCCAGTCTGTTGAGAAGCGTGGGAAATTCTCTGCCTCCTCTTATTTTCTTAGGGGTTTCTGCGCTGTTGAATGTCGGGCTGGATCTGATATTTATATTAGTGTCTGGATGGGGCGTGGCGGGAGCCGCGTCAGCGACTGTGGTGGCACAGTATATGGCTGCAGCTGGGATTTTGATATACTATATAAAAAAATGTCCCATGCTTCAGGTGAAGAGAGCGCATATGCGGTGGGACGGAGACATTTTAAAAGAAATATCCAGCTTATCGGTACTCACCTGTCTGCAGCAGTCGGTGATGAATTTTGGGATTCTGATGGTACAGGGTCTGGTGAACAGTTTTGGAACCGTGGTGATGGCTGCATTTGCGGCTGCTGTAAAGATTGATTCATTTGCCTATTCGCCGGTTCAGGATTTTGGAAATGCATTTTCTACATATGTTGCACAGAATTATGGTGCGGGAAAGAGAGAGCGGATCTGGCAGGGAATGAAAAAGGCTGTGTTCCTGGTATTTTTGTTCTGTGTCTTCATCAGCCTGCTGATCAATCTTTTTGCCGGCAGATTGATGTCTCTCTTTATCGACGCAGAAAAGGCGGAGATACTTTCTGTGGGTATTGGCTATCTGAGAATCGAGGCATCCTGCTATTTTGGCATCGGATTGTTATTTCTTTTTTATGGGTTCTACCGCGGAATCAAGCTGCCACAGATGTCCCTTATACTGACGTTGCTTTCTCTTGGCAGCAGGGTACTTCTGGCATATGCACTGTCCGCAGTACCACAGATCGGGGTAACAGGGATCTGGCTGGCAGTGCCGATTGGCTGGGGACTGGCAGATCTGGCTGGTGGTGGATATTATTTGTACCGAAAAAGGAGATATAGAAAGACATAGCTCGATGCAGTGCTGTCGAATTAAAAAAAGCAGGCAACGGGAATCGAACCCGCCTCCCCAGCTTGGGAAGCTGGTGTTCTACCAATGAACTATGCCTGCATAATTCTATTATATCACTGATTGGAAAAAAGTCAAAGGAAATATTTTTGTTTAACCCGGCGACGCCATCGTGCCATGAAGTCGGGAGAAGGAGGAATCGCATTGAAACTGGACTGGAAAGAATACACGAATACAGTAAGGCAGGCGGCAGCGGAGGGCTGTGTACTTTTAGAAAATGCTGCAGAGGTACTTCCCTTGAAAAGTGGAGAAAGGATAGCGGTGTTTGGGCGGATCCAGCGTCATTATTATAAGAGTGGGACCGGCTCAGGAGGCATGGTGAATGTATCCAGAGTGGTAGGCATTCTGGATGCACTTTTGGAGGAACCTTCTCTCTGCATAGATAAGGAGCTCCTTGAAGTCTATGACAGGTGGGAACAGACAAATCCCTTTGATGAAGGACTGGGCTGGGCAAATGAGCCCTGGTCTCAGGTCGAGATGCCAGTGGGTGATGAGCTGGTAAAGGCGGCGGGACAGAGAAATGACACAGCGCTTATACTGATTGGAAGGACGGCGGGGGAAGACCGGGATAATGTAGACCAAAAGGGAGCTTACCAGCTGTCGGATATCGAAGCCGATCTGATTGAAAAAGTGACAGAATATTTTAACCGGGTGGTATTGATATATAATGTCGGGAGTATTATGGATATGTCCCACCCATGCCTGAAAAAGTGCCAGGCGATCCTGTATGGCTGGCAGGGAGGCATGATCGGGGGTTACGGGGCAGTGGATGTGCTGACAGGCAGAATAGACCCATCGGGGCGGCTTGCAGACACGATAGCCGGGAAAATAGAAGATTACCCCTCTACTGCTAATTTTGGCGACGGGGTTAGAAACTATTATCAGGAAGATATTTATGTGGGCTACCGCTATTTTGAGACGGCGGCGAAGGAAAAGGTGATGTATCCTTTTGGGTACGGTCTGTCCTATACTGAATTTCAAGAAGAGATAATTGAGTTTCAGGAGAGTAACGGTGAGATCACCCTTACTGTGGCAGTTCATAATACCAGGAACAGGATTGGCAGGCAGGTGGTGCAGATTTATGTGGAAGCGCCCCAGGGAGCATTGGGAAAGCCCGCCAGGGTATTAGCTGGTTTTGCCAAGACCGGACAGTTAGGGCCAGGTGGGAGAGAGGAACTAAAGTTCCATGTTTTTCCCTATACATTTGCTTCTTATGATGATCAGGGAGCGACGGGACATGCTTATTCGTACGTGCTGGAGCCCGGTGAATACCGGGTATATGCAGGTAAAAATGTAAGGGATGCTGTCTGCGCAGGAGTGTTTTCCCTGGGAGAGATACAGATCATAGAGCAGCTGTCCCAGAATCTGGCCCCGGTACGTCCTTTTCAGCGGATGAAGCCAGAGGCGCCGGTTAATGGAGAAGATGGCTGGCACATGGTATACGAAGAGGTTCCGGTGGGGGAGAAAGTGGATCAGGTCAAGCGTGCAGGACATCTGCCAGAGGAAATACCATATACCGGGGACCAGGGTTATCGTCTCAGAGATGTGGCAGAGGGAAGCATAACCATGGAACAGTTTGTGGCCCAGTTTGATGAAGAAGACCTATCCTGTATCATCCGGGGAGAGGGAATGGGAAGTCCTAAGGTTACTCCTGGAACAGCGGCAGCTTATGGAGGAGTATCAAAACATCTGGCTTCCATGGGGATCCCCTGTGGCTGCTGCTCCGACGGTCCTTCGGGGATGCGCATCGACTGCGGTATAAAGGCCTTCAGCCTGCCCAACGGCACAATGCTGGCGTGTACTTTTGATCCGGCTCTGGTGCAGAAAATCTATTCATTTACCGGGAAGGAGATGGTCAACAGCCGGATCGACAATATTCTGGGACCCGGGATGAATATCCACCGCAATCCTTTAAACGGAAGAAACTTTGAGTATTTTTCCGAGGACCCTTATCTGACGGGAAAGATCGCAGCGGCTCAAGTGAGGGGCCTGAAAGAAGCAGGGGTTACCGGTACCCTGAAGCATTTTGCCGCCAACAACCAGGAAACAAAGAGAACGGAGTCAGATTCTGTGATATCCGAGCGGGCGCTGCGGGAGATCTACCTAAAAGGATTTGAGATTGCGGTGAAGGAGGGCGGAGCCGATTCTGTCATGACCACCTATGGTTCATTAAACGGTGTGTGGACAGCGGGAAGGTATGAGCTCAACACTTCGATCCTCCGCAATGAATGGGGATTTGAAGGCATTGTGATGACGGACTGGTGGGCAAAGGTCAGCAGCCAGGACCGGGAGGAACCGGCACGGGGAAATGATTTTGCTTCTATGATAAGAGCCCAGAATGACCTCTATATGGTCTGTCCGGAGGGAGACAAAAATCTCACCGGGGACAATACCCTTTCTGAGCTGGAGAAGGGAGGTCTGACAAAGGGTGAGCTTCAGCGCAGTGCCATAAACATCTGCAGACAGCTGATGCAGACGCCGGCTTATCTGCGGAAGACCGGTGAGAAATGCCAGGTTGAGGTCATAAACCTGCCGGAGGAGACGGAAGATTTCTGTGTGGAAGATATCGAATATTATGGGGTAAATGACGTGGCGGAGATCTCTGTGGAGCAGGCAGATACCTCCAAAGGCAGCAATTTTGTATTTGCCATATCGGTAAAAAGCCAGGGAATTTATGAGATGGAAATTGAATTCTGCTCTGATCTGGAGCGAATGGCGCAGATTCCCATGACTGTTTTTGCCCAAAGCGTACCCATCGGCTCCATCACATTTAATGGAACCGGGGGACAGTGGGAGACGATAATAAAAAGAATCTGCATTGGAGCCAAATACGGGGTTTTCAGACTGCATTTTGCCCAGGGCGGAGCCAGACTGAAAACTATGCGGTTCCGGCTGGTGGAAAAGGCAGAAGATGAAAACAATCCGATGGAGGTATCGGGAGAATACGATATGGGATTCCGCTAGTATAACAAATAATAAGTTCTTTGTTGTTAAACGCAGAATAAATTTTCATCCTGCAAGGCGGTTTTTCGACGGCGTAGCGGTGGCTACGGCAAGAAAAACCAACAAAGCAGGGGAAAATTTAGGCAAGTTTAACGTAAAGAAACTTAGTATTCGTTGTACTAGTATCATTATACCAGGAATCCAGAAGGGGGATACGATGGAGATTTTGTTAGGAATTATTCTGATTGTGCTGGTTCTCATAAATGCTGTACTGGTGTTTATGATACTCAGAAAAGACAGATTTGAGAAGCAGGATGGCGGATCGGAGCAGATGCGCCGGGATATCGAAGAACTGAAGCGGATCTTTACAGGGGTGAAGACAAGAGGAATCTGGGGAGAATGGCAGCTGGGAAGTATTCTGGAGGAAACACTGACCAGTGAGCAGTATGAGGCAGAGTGCATGGTGCTTCCTGGAAGTATGAACCGTGTGGAATACGCGGTAAAACTGCCGGGACGGTATGAGCAGACGGTATATCTTCCCATAGATTCCAAATTTCCCCTGGATGCCTATTTTCAGCTGGAGGAGGCACGAAACAGCGGAAACCGGGAGATGGCAGAGGACGCTGAGATTTTGTTTAAGAACCGGGTACGGGGATTTGCCAAGGAAATTCGCGACAAGTATATTATGCCACCATATACTACAAATTTTGGTATTTTATTTTTCCCAGTGGAGTCGATCTATGTGGAGGCGGTAAAGTGCGGACTGGGGCAGGAGCTGATGAAGAAATACCAGATCACCATGGCTTCACCGGAAAGTATCTCTGTTCTTCTCAATACACTGCAGATGGGATTCCGGACACTGGAGATCGAGGAAAAGAGCAGTGAGGCGTGGCGGGTGCTGACGGAGGTCCGCTCTGAGGTAGAGAAATATGAAGAGGTGCTGCTTAACCTGCAGAAGCGCATTGAGCAGACTGGAAAAGAACTGGAACTTCTTGTGGGAAGGCGTACCCGAATTTTGAAGAAAAAACTGGAACGGCTGGATCAGGAGGATCAGGGAGACTATTAAGGTATTTTTTTAATCATTTTCCTGCCATTTGCCATGCCCATGTCCTTCCCCGTGCCCGTGTCCATTGCCTTTATTACCAGAGTGGAACTCGCAGGACGAGTAGCCTGTCATCTCTCTGATCTGCCGCATGGTAAGCCCTTTAACATCTTCAACTGTCGTATCCGGATTTACTTTCTGCAATTCCAAAAAAGCCCGGTATTTGCCAACAGATAACCCTGCGTCGTGAGCCTCGCTGACATCATCGTAATTACCCATATCACAGCAGTGGTCCTGGTGTTTTGGAATACAGGTTTCAATATTTTCAAGGATCTCCTTATTTTCCTGATCATTATTTCCAGCCACAGAGATCGACAGCATTTCATCCTGGTTCAGATACGAGACAATGCTCTCTGTCTTCAGAATCTCATCAAGGGCATTCCTATAGTCCATAAACTGGATGTGAAGATCATTCGTCACTTTACGTCCGTCGTCATTATAATAATCGATCGAGATTACCCGGTTAAACCGGTTTAAGTTTAATTCAAAGGACGGATTGATATCAATGCTGATGACCGAGGTCTGTGTAAAATATAACCTATATCCGCTAAAACCGAAGAGAAGAAATAAAAAGCAGGCCACTGCAGGAATAATCATTTTATATGCAGATTTTTTTTGTGGTGTTGTATAATTTCTTGTCTTTTCTGCAATATATTTTTGTGTTTGTTCCTTTAATTCTTCTTCAGCATGAATGTTGTCAAAGGTTTCTTTTATCTTGTTATTCATATCCATCACCCCCCAATTTTTCCCGTAATATTTTTTTGGAACGTGTTAGATAGGTGTAAATTGTGTTTACATTCTTATGAAGAATTTTTCCTATTTCTGGTGCGGTGTAGCCTTCATAAAAATGAAGATATACGACATTTTTATACTTTTGTGGCAGGGACTGAACGGCTTCTAGTACTTCCTGGTGTTCCGGTAATAATTCACAGGGCTGTTCCGTCAGTTCGTCAATAGAAATCACATGGGTTCTAAAAAAGTTTTTGAGTAAATCCTTACAGGCATTTATGGTCACCCGTATAAACCAGGCCTTTTCATGCTCTTCATTTTCAAATACAACGGAACTTAGGACATACTTCAAAAATACAGTTTGAAATATGTCCTGAGTATCATGATAATTTTTTAAATGAATCATACAGAGCCGTCGAACTATATCAGAATACTGGTCGATTGCTCTGTTCACCTCTTGTTCACTCCGCATAAGCGTCCTCGTAATTATCTCCTGTGACATCCTCCATAGCCGTGTCCGTGGCCGCCTCCCCAGCCGCAGGCACCATGCCTTCCGGAAGCATAGTTATCACAGATGCCGTCACTGTTCTTATCGACATAGTTTCTTCCGGCATTTGTGCCATTGGTTCCACGGCTCTTGTAGTTATCACAGATGCCGTCACCGTCTTCATCGACAAAGGAGCAGTCCTTTCCGCAATAGTTACACACCGTATCAGAGTTCGTGTTGTCAGAACTTTTTTTCTCTGCTGGAGCTGCGGTATAGACACTGGGTGCTTTCTCTACCAGAGCTGCAGTATAGACACCGGGTGTTTCCTCTGCCGGAGCTGCAGCATTGACACTGGGTGTTTCTTTTACTGGTGCTGCTGCAAAGACACTGGATGTCTGCAATGCAACTAGCAGGGCGACAGCTGCAATACCTGTTACAATTACCTTTTTCTTCATAGTCATTTCCTCCATAAATCCATCAAATATAAAGCGTATTATTACTGTTTCATATATAATACGATTCAGTTTTAAAAAACCATTCATTTATGGAAAATTTTTTTCTGCGATTTTTAACAGCTTTGGGGTCAATTGGTTTATCTGTAAAAATCTGTAACAAAAACGAAGCACCGATAGGGGAGCTTTCTGCATTTTTCTTTGGCGGCTTTTGCCTTATCCAGATCATCAAAAATGCCGAATACGGTAGGGCCGCTGCCGCTCATAAGAGAGCCCAGGGCGCCCTGTTCCAGCATTGTCTTTTTAATGTCTGCGATTTCTGGATGTTCTGGGATAGTTACCGTTTCTAATATATTTGCCATACTGTCGCATAGATCCTGGAGATCGTTTTTTTGGATGCAGTCTATCATATGGTCGATATTTGGGTGCTCCGTCTTATCATCCAGCTTTAAATTCGTATACACGAATTTTGTAGAGACGTGAAAGCCCGGTTTCGCAATTAATACATAGCAGTCCGGTGCATCGGGGAGAGGTGATAGGATTTCTCCGATACCCTCTGAGAGAGCGGTTCCCTTCATAATACAATAGGGAATGTCAGCTCCGAGGGTGACACCTCGTTCCATCAGCTGCTGATCCGAGAGCTTCAGGTCAAATAAGCGGTTCATGGCCAGCAGGCAGGAAGCAGCGTCGGTGCTTCCACCGGCCATACCGGCAGCGACAGGAATACGCTTGTCCAGCTGTATGCTGACCCCGGTATCAATATTAAATTCGTCCATTAAAAGCCTGGCGCTTTTGTATACAAGATTATCTTCGTTTACCGGAAGAAAGCCAAGATTTGTGGTGAGGTGTATTCCTTTATTTTTTGATTTGGCGAGGGTAAGCCGGTCGAACAGCCGGATGCTCTGCATGATCATCTTTACCTCGTGGTATCCATCTTCCCGTCTGCGTATGACGTCCAGTCCGAGATTGATCTTGGCAGGGGCATTTATCCATAATGAATCCATATTGTTCACCATCTCTTTTTTTCTATTTATTATAACAAAGTTTGGCGGAATAAAAAAGTTTTTATTGGGAAAAATCATAAAAAGAAAATTTACACCAGCCTGGCGGCGTCGGGCTGAAAAAGATCTGGAGGAAAAGAAAATGAAAAAAATATTACTGGTAACGGCCGTGTTATTTGTCTGTGGGCTAATGTATTTTTATGGAAAAGCGACAGACGGAGATAAAATGCAGCGGGATATCGCGGAGCAGGTTATACGGCTTCACGTGGTGGCGAACAGCGACAGCGAGGAAGACCAACAGTTGAAACTGGAAGTTAAGGAGGAGGTTGTTCAGATGCTACGAGAGGAGCTGATACAGGATACCTCTGTAGTCTCTGCACAGCAGACACTGCGGGATCATATAAGAGAGGTAGAGCAGACCGCTTCGGACTACATACAGAGAAAAGGTTATGATTATGAAGTGAAAGCGGAACTTGGCACTTGTTATTTTCCTGTGAAACAATACGGAGACATGACGTTTCCAGCGGGGGAATATAAGGCGTTGAAAGTAAATATTGGAAAGCATGAGGGGAAGAACTGGTGGTGTGTCATGTATCCAACCCTTTGTTTCGTTGACAGCACATACCAGATTGTGCCGGAGGAATCCAAAGAAAAGCTAAAGGAAAATCTGTCTGAGGAGGAATATGAGTCTCTGCTTACCGGTGAAGAGGACATAGAATATGGTTTCAAGATCGTTGACTTTCTGGCAGATTTGTTATCGTGACAAAAGCGTCAAGCCAGCCTGACTGGATTGATAACAGGAAATTGCGGAAAGAATTAAAGGTTTCAAAGATTCAACCGAAATATATAGTAGCAATTATTTCGGAGAGTGAGTGTGAAATCTATGATCATTAACAGCAATAAGATTTCCATTGACTTTAAAGACACTGACTACGCAAAGGGCTTAGGGGTGTCGGTACAGAATGCCAGGGAAGGCAGCATTTCCAACATAGGAATTGAGTACACAACGGATTGTGCGGTACGAAAGGACATGGGAAACAGTATCGTATATACGGATACGAATAGTAAGAACAGCATGCTGCAGGAAGCGGTTCAGGGATTGTCAGGAGACACCTTTGATCCGGCACAGTTTATCAGTCAGAGCATGAACGGCGAGGATGCAAAAGAGATAGAGGATGAGGACGGCTCGATCTTGGAAGAGTATGTGGCGTCCTCTTTAGAGCGCGCGCTGGAGCGGGTAAAAACCCAGCGGCGTGAAAACGCGGAAGCAGTGGAAAAGCAGGTCGAGAACAGCGAAGAACAAAAGGAGTTTATGGATGAAATCGACCGGCGGATCAAGGAAGCTGCCCAGATAGCATCTGGATTGCAGGGGATATCGGAGTCAGCAGTCAAATATCTTCTGGAAAATGAACTTCCGGTGACGCCGGCGACTATAAAGGGAAGTCTGGCAGCGGGAGCAGTGTCTGGGGGTGTTATGCCCACAGAGGGCAAAGAGTCCTTTGACACAGTCCGTGACCAGGCAGAGACGATCCTGGAAAACAGTGGTCTCGTGGCAGACGAGGAAAATATGCAGGCAGCGGAGAAGCTTTATGAAGAGGGAGCTCCGGTAACTGCTGAAAATGTCCGCAACTATCAGGCGATTCAGGATTTGAAAGAACTACCACCGGAAGTGTTGGAGGACCGCATCGAAGATGAGGTGCTGGATGGCATACTTCCGGAGGAAGCGGATCTTACAAATATATCCCGAAAAGAAGCTGCAGACCGGCTGGAGAAGCTGGTACAAACGGACGAGGAGACGCTCCGACGTACTTTTGCCACGGATGTGGAGGTCATAACAGCAAAGAGACAGCTGGAAGAGATCCGGCTTACGATGACGATCGACGCGGCGAGACGCATGGAGAATAAAGGGATTCATCTGGATGTACAGAATCTGGTTCAGATCGTAGAGGAACTAAAACAGATGGAGCAGGAGGCGTGCAGGGGATATCTGCAGGCAGCCGGAATGGAGCAGTCGGAACCAAATGTGGAGATCATGGCTGATACTCTGCGGGCAAGGGAGGATATCCTGGCAGCTCCGGCAGCAGTGTATGGCAGGACGATTGAAACGGTACATAGCGATACTATCGCAGATGTGGCAGCCGCAGGCAGGGAAATGAGGCTCCGTATGGAGAGCAGTTATGAGTCTGTGGGAACAGAGGTAAGGGCGGATCTGGGAGACAGGATCAGCAAGGCATTTTCCAATGTGAATGATATATTAGAAGATCTCCAGCTGGAGCCTACTGCGATGAATCAGCGGGCAGTGCGGATTCTCGCCTATAACCGCATGGAGCTTACCAGAGAAAATATTCTTTCTATGAAGGAATACGATGACAAGGTAACAACTCTTGTCAGAGAACTCCGTCCACCGGTAGTGGCAGAACTGATCCGGCGACAGGAAAATCCTTTGGAGATGAGTCTGGATGAGCTGGGAGAAAAGGTTTCACAAATCAGTGAAGAACTTACCCAGGATGATGTCTCTTTCCGAAAGTATTTGTGGAAGCTGGATCACAGTGGTGGAATTTCGGAAGAAGAAAGAAAGAGTATGATCGGTATCTACCGGTTGTTAGATAAAGTAAATAAGAGTGATGGGGCGGTGATCGGACAGGTGGTCCGGGATGGCAGGGAATTATCCTTTTCTTCTCTGCTGTCAGCACTTCGCACGAGGAAATCCAAAGGGATTGACCGGGAGGTGGATGATGATTTCGGCGGCTTGAAAGAGGTCGTATCGAAGGGTGAGAGCATTAGCGACCAGATTGGCGCAGCATTTGGCAGCAGTGTGGTCTTGAAGCTTCAAAAAGAGCTTTCTCCGGCGGTGTTAAAGAATCGAAGTGAGAGCTATATGAGTGATCCGCTGGAACTTCTGCTGGATGAATGCCAGGGAAGTGTAGAGGCTCTTAGGGAAACCACTGAGTACTATGAGCAGAGGGCAGAAGAGGTAAGACAGATGGCGTCAGAAAGTGACGAACAGATCTTACAGATATTAAAGCAGGTGGAACTGCCGGACAGCCTTATGAATGTGCATTTGATGAGGTCTTATCTGGAACAGGGAGCGAAAGAGTACCTTAAGTTTTTTACAAGAGAGGGAAGCGAGGAGATCATAGAAGCTTTCGATAATCCACAACTGCTCTCAGAAGTGTATGAGGAAAAGGAAAATGCACTGGCAGATCGTTTACGGGAGCAGAAAGATGCCGAAGACGTCACAAGTGACACGGTAAAGGATATTGCTGTCATGGCAGGAAGTATTTCTTTTTACCGGCAGATGCGGCGTTTCCAGAAATATGAGGTGCCGATCGTGACAGAACGCGGTGTGACAGCCTGCGCGGTCACAGTGAAACAGGGCGACAAGGCGGAGAAAGGAACCGTGGAGATCAGTATCAGTTCCGGCCGGTTTGGAAGTCTTCAAGCTACCTTTAAGGTGGCAGGGACACGGGTATCCGGTTTTGTTACCAGTGAAGAAGAGGGTACTCTGGAGGTTTCCAGAAGTATTTTCGGTGAATTTGAAACGGATTTGGAAATGAATGGATTCACGATGGAGCGTGGAGATTTTGCAAAAGGAACAAGAAATTCATTTCATTCAGGTAGTCAGATAGAGGAAGAGGCCACGAACGACAGGTTGTACCTGGTGGCAAAATTATTTATTCAAAATGTGCAGAGAAGGGAAGATGAAAAATGAAGATAAACACAAATATTGCAGCGATGAAAGCGAGTGGACACTTGAACCGGACAGAGAATAAGATTACGACGAGCCTGGAGAGGCTTTCTTCCGGATACCGGATCAACAAGGCGGCAGATGATGCGGCGGGAATGGCGATCTCCCAGAAAATGCATGCGCAGATCCGAGGATTACAGCGTGCTTCAAGAAACGGTGCGGATGGTATTTCTTTTATCCAGACTGCAGAAGGAGCTCTCATCGAAGTAGAAAATATGCTGCAGAGATGCCGTGAGCTTTCTGTGCAGGCGGCCAATCAGGGTGTGACCATGCTGGAAGATAAAGAGGCGATCCAGAAAGAGATTGATTCTCTGATGGAAGAGATTGATCGTCTTTCATCCGATACAGAATTTAATACGAAAAGTATTCTGGATGGCTCCTGCTGTCGTCAAACGTCTTCCAACAATATTGGAGTGAAGGTTGTTTCCATGACAGATTCTGTGGAGTTGACAAAGTATGGTATGACTGTCGACCAGGTGGCTACGAAAACAGTTTTCACAACTGGTGCACTTGGTATGGCTGCCACAGATGTATTTACTGAAAAGGGAGATATTCAGATCAATGGTGAGATGATTCATGTAAAGAAGGGAGATACACTGGAAAATGTATATGCAGAGATCCGTGACTGCTGTGAGAGTATGAATATCGCAGTGACACCAGTCAATGCACTTGGTAATGAGACCGAGCTTGCCAATGCTACATCTTTACGTTTTGAATCGAAGCTCTATGGCGTGGAGCATAAAATAGAAGTGACAACAGATACACCGACTCTTGCTGCTAAACTTGGTGTGGATGGAGGAAACATAGTACGGGGACAGGATGCGAAGGTAACGCTGGATACGGATTCTGGATTTTCCAAGACAGCTACTACCTTTATACAGGGTGGTAGAGTAACAGTTTCAGACCGGGACGGCTTCTGTATGGTCTTTGATGTTTCCAATGCAAAGGCGGGAAGTGATGCAGCCGTAACAGTACTGGATGCAGGATTTGTGGCAATTCAGATCGGCGCCAATGAGGGGCAGACTATCGATATATCCATTCCTCCAGTGACTTGTAAATCTCTGGATATTGAGTACTGTAATGTATGTACCAAAGAGGGAGCTTCTACAGCGATCAGTAAGTTTAATTCAGCGATAGAGGAAGTTTCCGCGATCCGTGCAAAGCTTGGTGCTTATGAAAACCGCCTTGACTCTGCCACTTCGAGTCTTGATATTACATCCCAGAACCTGACAGAATCCTGTTCCCGTATCGAGGATGTGGATATGTCAGAGGAAATGACAGAATATACACAGCTGAGTGTACTCAGCCAGGCGGGAACAGCCATGCTGGCACAGGCGAATAATCGTCCTCAGACTATTTTGCAGCTGCTTCAGGGCTGATGAATGAAAGGTGGATAAATCTTGGATAAGGAAGTATTAAATGCCTATGCCGCAAGAGTGGCACAGGCAAACCGGAGTGAACTTGTCATTATCATGTATGAGGCGATTTTGGATAGTGTCGAGGCGGGTAGAAAATGCCTGGAGGCAGATGACATAGAGGTCTGCCGTCGGGAGATTGGACGTGCCAGAGGGCTTTTGACAGAACTTATGGGAAGTCTGGATTTTAGCTATGAAATCTCTCATTATCTGAGAAGGCTGTATGTATACTCGTATCAAGAATTATGCCAGGGAGTAGCGCTTCGGCAAAGCGAGTGTTTTGACCACGCTGCGAATATTATTAAAAAGCTTCTTCCGGCATTTCAGAAGGTGGCCGACCAGGATCATTCACAGGCGGTTATGCAAAATTCCCAGCCGATTTATGCAGGGCTTACCTATGGCAGAACCAGCCTCAATGAAAATATTGGGGTGGATGTGTCAGCAAATCGAGGGTTTCAGGCGTAATCTGCTGGTGTCGCCGGGCTAAATGAATTTAGATCAAGGGGGCGTGCGTTCAAAGCCGCCCCCTTTTAATTGGTCAAACTTTCCATTTTACGCATCTGTTTGAGCAGATACTTGTATTTATACTGGATGGCATTCATTTCATAAATACAGCTGTCCACCAGATCTGGATCACATGCATTATCGAAATTTGAATGTGCGGTTGCCAGTGAAAGTTTGATCTCCTCGATCTCATTCAGAAGTTCTTCTCTTGCAAGTAGAAGGTTGTCCGTTTTCTTTTTCATAGCTCCCTCCGTTGTTTATTTTCAATGTATTTCTTCTTTTAATATGTCGTAAAATGGGGAAATTTGAAACGACAATTTTTCTATTTCTGCTCTATTTCTTTTAACAGTATTTCCCTTGTCGAAAAAAATATTCCAGTATTTACAAAATAATGGTTGACAAGAACACTGTCAGCGTGTAGTATATGAATCACAACAAAATCAGGAGGTGTAAGTATCGGGGATTATACGTTGATTTTCCTCGTGCTGCTTCCGGTGTCACTTTGTGATCTGTACTGTTATCGTGTTCCGAATTGTTTTATAGCAGGGGGACTTGCACTCAGTCTCTATCGGAATATGAGTGTGTATGGTATAGCGGGATTGTGGCATTTTACATGGAACGGTCTGATTCCAATTGTTGTCTGTTTTATCTTTTATCTGCTCCATTTCTTTGGTGCAGGCGATATCAAATTATTTTCCATAATTAGCAGTTACTACAATTTTAAATTTTGTTTCCGGGTAATGGTCTTTTCATTGGTCATTGGGGCATTATTTTCTATTGCCAAAATGATTAACAAAAGAAATGTTAATGATCGATTTCAATATTTTTTTAAGTATTTAAAGAACATAAGGGCAGATAAGCTGCCGGAGGTGTACTATGACCGGATGGTATGTGGTGATGATGGTGTCATCCCCTTTACTATATGTATTTCCACAGCGGTCATCTTATGCCTGAAAATTTGCCCTGTTTTGTAAGGAGGAAAAGTTTGGGACAAAGGAAAATTTTTATCTGTATGACAGATTTGAATTATGGAAGCAGGCTGGCAAGATACTTGACCAGTCAGTATAATTCCGGGATAGAGGTAGAACTATTGACCGGACGGAAGGATAAGGCAGATGTGGGGGATGGGGATATAGCCCTGTCGGATGATCCGAAGATACTGGAGGATCTTCAGTGTCAGACTGTTTTATTTGTAAAAACACCGGAAGAGAAGGGGAAAAATAAAATTTTTATGTTCTGCAGCAGAGAAGAGATATATAACGAACTGGTGAAACTGACGGGGACGAGGGAAGGAAATAACAGAAACCGTTCCCAGAAAGAAAGCGGAATTATCGTGGTGTTCTCCCCAGAGGGAGGAGATGAAAAAACGCTGCTGGCTCTAAAGAGGGCTGGTGAATTGTCTCGTAATAAGCGGGTGCTGTATTTAAGTCTTTGTGGATTTCCTGTATTTTTTGATCCGTCATGGAAAGACGAGAGTGGAGGGAGAGACATCAACTTCTCTCCTGGAATCACAGAGCTTATGCTTCGGGCAGAGGGTGAAGATTTTACACAAGAGCTGGAAAATATGGCATTTCAGTTGGGAAAAATATGGTCGATTGCACCGGTCAGCCATTATAAGGACTTACTGGATTTTTCTCGGGATGATATTTGTAGATTTATGAAAGGATTGAAGGAACAGAGTATGTTTGAAGCTGTTGTGCTGGAACTGGGGCAAATTTTTGAGTATACCCTGGATCTGATGACATATGCGGACCAGATTTTGATTCCGAGAGAATCGGGGGTACTGGCAGCGATACGTCGAAATGTATTACAGCGGTATTGTGGAATGGAGGGAAAACCGCAATTATGGGAAAGGATGACTTTTGAGGAGACAGAATTTTCCATTCCGAAGAAGAAGGAAGAGTTACTTCGATTCATTGGAAGAGAGGAGGATAGAGAATGATTGACAGGGGGAGCAGAGAAGAACGGCAAAAGATCCGGCGGATGGTGTTAGAACAGATCCCGTCAGATTCTGAACTACAGGAGGGGCAGCTGCTACAGCTTATCGATGAAAATATCCGGCGTGTGGGTGGAGAAAGCTACCTGCGTTTTGCGGAAAGAAAAAAGCTACGCACAAATATATATAATTCCATGAGGCGTTTAGATGTGCTGCAGGAGCTGTTGGAGAATGAGAATATTACAGAGATCATGGTCAATGGACCAGAGCATATTTTCATCGAGCAGAAGGGACGGATAATGGAGTCAGGACTTGTATTCGATTCCCATGAGAGGCTAAATGATATTGCACAGCAGATCGCCTCTGAGGGCAACCGCATCGTAAATGAGACCAGTCCGATCCTGGATGTCCGGCTGGCAGATGGATCCAGGGTAAATATTGTGATGCCTCCCATCGCGATGGAGGGACCGGTTATTACCATACGTAAGTTTCCGAAAGACCCACTGACCATGAGTAAATTAACGGATATGGGAGCATTGACAGAAGAAGCAGCGGAGGTACTCAGAAAACTGGTGGAGGCAAGATACAATATATTTATTTCTGGGGGAACCGGTGCTGGAAAAACCACCTTTCTCAATATTTTATCTAATTACATACCTTGGGATGAAAGGGTTATCACCATAGAAGATTCAGCGGAGCTGCAGATTAAAAAAGTGAAAAATCTAGTAAGGCTGGAGGCCAGAAACGCCAATGTAGAAGGAAAAAATCAGGTAACCATCCGGGATCTGATTAAAAGCGCCCTGAGAATGCGACCGGATCGTATCGTGGTAGGGGAAATACGGGATGCTACTGCCATCGATATGCTTACTGCAATGAATACAGGTCATGATGGAAGTCTGTCTACAGGTCATGCCAACAGTCCGGGAGATATGCTGAACCGCCTTGAGACTCTGGTGCTTATGGGGATGGAAATCCCACTGGATGCCGTTAGACAACAGATTGCCTCTGCGATAGATATCATCGTTCATCTGGGCAGGTTGAGGGACAAAAGCAGAAAGGTTTTGGAGATCTGCGAAGTGGGACAGTGTGAGAGGGGAAAGATAGGGATGTATCCGATGTTTCAATTTTGTGAGGAAAGGGAGCAGGAGGGAAAGATCATAGGAAGTCTGAAACGGACAGAGCATAAACTGATCAACGATGATAAATGTGCAAAGGCAGGGATACAAATATGATTGATTATAATAAGTATGTATATACGAAAAAGGAACTTCTTCGGTACGGTTTGTGCAGTGGAGGCGCGGGTTTTATTTTGTTGATGTTATTTTATAACAATATACTGCTCTGCGGGATTATGTCGGTACCGGCCGCTTTTCTTTTTCTGGGTTATTACCGCAGAATCCTTTTGGAACGGCGGCGCTGGCAGCTTACCATTCAGTTTAAGGATGCCATGGAGAGTCTTGTGTCAGCATTGTCAGCGGGTTATTCATTAGAAAATTCAGTACGGGAGGCTGCCGAGGATTTGAAACTATTATATTCTCCGGAAGATATCATCCGAAAAGAATTTGATCATATGAGACGGCGAATGGAATTAAAGATAACTGTAGAGGCACTAATGAAGGAGCTGGGGGCGAGAAGCGGTGCAGAGGACATCATGACGTTTAGTGAGATTCTTGGTACAGCGAGACGGACTGGTGGCAATCTGGTGCGTATCATGCGCCAGACCTCGTCGAATATAGCAGAGAAAATAGAGGTGCGCCGGGAGATCGAGACACTGGTGGCAGGCAAAAAAATGGAGGCGGCATGTATGACTTCAGTTCCCCTTTTTATGATTCTGTATCTGCGTATTTTTTCACCAGGGTTTTTGGATCCCCTTTACAATAATCTGATGGGAGGGATGGTAATGACGGGAGCATTGGCAGTATATGGTGCCTCCTTTCTGTGGGGACAGAAAATAATAAGGATAAAACTTTAAATGAGGTGGAGAGATGGAAAAGTACTATCCGTATATAAGACGGTTGATCCATAAGCTGCGTCTGGAGCGTATTCTGGATCGGGACAAGGGAACAAAGGAAGCGGTGGAGATCCTATATCGTTGTCAAGACAAGAAAAAAATATGGGAGGTAATATGGTGCCAGAGAATTATGCTGATTCTGGCAGCGGTTATAGTATCCGTTCTCTTTCTTCTGATTAGTATGACAGAAGACGAGCCAGATCGGGTTATACAAGATGGACGGATCATCAAAAATAATTCAGATGAGGTAACCTTTGGAGTCCGGGCACAGACTGGGGAGGACACTTTAGAGAGAGAAATCACCGTGGAGCTAAGGACAGAAGAAGAGCAGAACCAGCCTCCAGAGGAGACATCTGTGCCACAGACAGAAGCGCTTATGGCACAGATCCAGGAGAGGGTACAGGAGGCGGTTGAACAACAAAGGGACTTAGAGCAGATTATTCTGCCCGAAACAGTATCTGGAAACAGGGTAGAATACTTGAATCTGGAAAAGAAAAAAGATTATTCAGCTTTTATTCTTTCTCTGGCAATATTTCCAGCGCTGCCATTGTTATGGAAGCACCAGAGACAACAGATGCTTCAACAAAGGGAGGAACAGCTGATATTGGATTATCCTGAACTAATTAATAAAGTTCTGCTTCTGCTTAGTGCGGGACTTACAATTCGGGGTTGTTTTGAGAGAATTTCCAGTGAGTATAAAAAAAGGCTGGAAGAGGGGGGCGGCAGACGTTATGTGTACGAGGAGATCAGTGTGTCCTGTCAGGAAATGAAAAATGGAGTGTCAGAAGCGGAAGCAATTGAGGCATTTGGTACACGGTGCAGGCAGATTCCCTATCTTAAATTTGCTTCCGTGGTTAATCAAAATATACGCAAGGGCTCCGAAGGAATGACTGCTATTTTAGAGCTGGAGGCAGTAGAGGCTTTTGAAAAAAGAAAAGAAACGGTTAAGAGAATGGGAGAAACAGCGGGAACGAAGCTGCTCCTTCCTATGATACTAATGCTGGGTGTGGTCATGGTGATCATTCTGGTTCCAGCATTTATGACAATGTAAAATCGATTAGGAGGAATGAGTTATGGAATGTATCATGGAGTTTTGGAAAGAAGAGGATGGAATTGGTGTGGTTGAGATTATATTGATTCTTGTTGTATTGATCGCACTGGTATTGCTGTTTAAAGATAAGATCACAGCAGTAGTGGAAAAGGCTTTCAAGACGTTTGAAAAGGATTCGGGGAGTATAATCAATGGAAAGTAACAATAAGTATGGTGGTGCCAGTATCAGTGTATTTTTGTCACTGACCCTTGTAATGATCCTGGCGCTTCTGGGAACAATGGTTGAAGTCGGGCGGGGAAAGGTATGTCAGGTACACGGCAGGCGGACTTTGAGGTCTGCTTCCGACAGTCTTCTGACGGAATACAGCCTGCCACTTTATCAGGAATATCATTTGTTTTTTCTGGAAGATGTGGGAAAATCCTTTGAAAAAAGTATTGCCGAGTATGCAGCAGATACGCTGGAGCCAGAAAGTATATTTCCTGTTAGGACAGATTTATTTGATCTGACGCTGACAGATCTAGCCATAGAAAAGAAGATTTATGCCGGGGAGCAGGACTGTCAGGCAATCAAAGAACAGATTACTTCATATATGAAGCGAGTCATCGCAGCAGATGCATTTAAACAGTTTCAAAAGGAAATAGTTTCGGCAGAATCCCTGGGTAGTTCTGCAGAGAGGTTGGAACAGAAGGCAGAGGATGAGAAGCAGGCAGCAGAACTGGACACTAAATTATTAACGCTAATGGAACTGATCGACGGCGTATCGGTATCGGCAGGCGTTGTAGAGGGAAAAAGGCATTTTGTAAAAATGTTCTGTACCGGTGAAAAAAGAGCAGAAAGCCTGGGGATTACAGAAGCTTCTGTGTGGAAAGCAGTTCAGAAGCATATAGTAGATGTAAATTCTGAGATGAAAGCCATTGTCAACGGCAAGGGAAACCGTGATGGATTTGTGAAAAAAATATCTGAGGTTGAGAAAAAGACGGAAGAAGCTATTGGGATGTTGAGTGAGCTGGGGAAAAAGGACGAGATGCTGGGAATATCACCAAATGCACTGAATATTCTGGCTTCCAATCAGAGGGTGTTAGAAGATGTAAAGGGGATGTTGCAGAAGCCTGCGGATGAGTTGGATATGCATTCCCTTAAAAAACTGTGGAATGCATATGATACCTCTGGAATCGTGTTTGATTATTCCGGGATCGATGAGAAAGGAGGTGGAGAAAATCCCTTTGAGAATTTTCGTCAGATGGTCTCTGGCGGTTTGACAAAACTTGTTGTAAAAGACGTCAACAAGCTGTCTAAGAAAAAAACAGGTTGTCCCGATCAGTACCAGAGATTGCATGGCAGCCAGGAAAAATCCAGAAATTATACAGAAGCAGTACAGGATTTTGCCAATGAAGAAAGTGTGGATTTTCAAGAGGCGGTTAAAGATATCTCCCAGATCGCGCTTACTGATTTTATGTTACTAAAATATATGGAAAAGTATTTTTCCACCGTAATTCAACCCGTAGGGAAGATGAAAAAACAGCTGGATTATGAATGGGAGTATCTCGCCTGCGGGAAAGGAAGTGACAGGGAAAATTTAGAACAGGTCATTAACCGTATGGTATTAATGCGTACTGTGATTAACGCTGGGATTTTATTTGCTTCTGCGTCAAAGCGTGAAACTGCATATGCGGCGGCGCTGGCCGTGGTGGGTTTTACCGGACTAGAGCCTTTAGTACGGTTTACCCAGACATTACTTATCATTTTATGGGGGATGTCAGAAGCTCTAGTAGATGTGGCTGGCATTCTGCAGGGAAGGCAGGTTCCACTTATCAAGACAGAAAAGGATCTGACTGTAAAGTTCTCAGATTTATTTGTTATGGGAAGGGAATATATCATGAATCAGGTAAAAAAGCTTCCTCATGTCGGAAAAAATGATTTTACATATGAACATTACCTAATGTTATTTATGCTTGGAAACGGAAGTACTGTTACCTGCCGGCGGATGATGGACCTCATGGAATGGAATATCCGTGAGAATTACGAGAAAGGATTTTCCATAGGAAAATGTGTGGATTCATTTCAGGTATGGGGTTCATTTTCCATGAAAACAAAGTTTTTCCAACTGCCTTTTATTCAGAAGATTTTAAATCGTAAACTGGAGCGGTCGGGAGCCAGCACAGAAATTTATGTGGGCTATTTACCGCAAAAATCTTCGTGTCGTTAAGGGTGTAGGAATATGGGGTTTATCGAGGCGGGAGAGGGTATTCTATAAAAAAATAATACTATCATATCCTGACAAGGAGAAAATTGCCAATCATACAACAATAGAATACCCTTTGCCGCCTTGAGCCCTAAAGGAGGACAATTTGAGAAAGAAGATGACAAGAGGATCTTTAACAGTGGAGGCGTCTCTTGTATTTCCTGTTTTTATTTTTGCGGCTCTTTCGATCATATACATGTGTAAGCTGCTCTTATATGAGGACGAAGTTCAGTGGGCGCTGGTGAGAACCGGAAGAGAAGTTTCAGTAGAATATGCTGCCAGTGAAAAGAGCGCTGTTATGGATTCTTTATATCTGACAATGAAAATGAACCGTTATGTGACGGAAGACATTTCAATTAGTATGGTACGGTCCCGGTTTAACGAGGACACAAAGGACATTGTGCTGGCAGCTGATTATAGCATTCTTCTTCCCTTCCCTATTTTGCATCATTTTCCCTTCCATTTTACAGAGAAATTTCATACGAGGACATTTTCTGGTGTAAACACAAGAGCAGAAGGGGATTTCCAGGAGAGGGATATCCCTGTCTATGTAACGGAGACGGGAAAAGTGTATCATAAAAGGTTAGAATGTACTTATTTAAAATTGAGTATCTCACAGGTAAAATACGGTGATCTGGAGTATCTCAGGGGGGAGAACGGGGGAAAATACTATGCCTGTGAAAGCTGTGGAGGAGGTGTTTTTTTAAAGGAACAGAATGTATTTGTCTGTAATTTTGGAAACCGGTTTCATAGCAGCAGGGCTTGTCAAAAACTAACCCGAAACATTCGCCGGATCAGGTTGTCTGAGGCTGGCGGCAGACTGCCTTGTTCAAAATGTGCATCGTCTGGCTGAGTACGGAAGGGAGAGAGGAAATATGAAAATATGCATATACAGTATTTTGTTTATATATTTGCTGATAATGTCTGTCTATGATGTGAGGCGAAAAGAGATACATATCGGGGTAACTTTATTAACTGGCAGTGTTCTGGCAGCAATTCGCGTTTTTCAATTCTACCATGAAGGAGTTTCGTTGGAACTGGTATTTGGTGTTGTGCCAGGGATACTAGTAATATTATTAAGTTATTTTACACACGGAAAGATTGGGATGGGGGATGGTTTTGTTTTAATCGTGTGCGGATTGGTACTTTCTATGTATGAAAACATATTTTTATTATTTTTTGCCCTGATTATGTCCGCTGCTGCTGGAGTCGCACTGATGGTGTTCCGGCAGGTGAAAAGAAGTTATATCATGCCCTTTGTTCCCTTTATCTGTGTTAGCTTTGGGTTAATCTGTCTATGGGAGCTATGGATATGAAGTGGAAAAAGGCCTCCTTTACTTTAGAGGCAGCATTTATATTCAGTATCGCCATATGGATCCTTTTCAGTATCTGTTATCTATCCATGTATGTTCATGACCGGACAATGGCATTTTCACTGGGACAGCACTATCTTGAGATGGCATTGGAAAATGGAGCAGAAGTTGGAGAAGGAAAATTGAAAGAGGGACTGGAAGAGTATTTGTCGGAAAAACTGCTGATATGTGATCTTGGAGGAGTTCATGTGAAAAAAGGGCTGGCTTCAGTGGAAGCGGAAGTTTCGCTTCTACTTACTATCCGGTTTCCATTTATAAAGGAACTTTTTACAGGACGAAAGGGAAAGAAAATATATCTATCCCATGAAATGTTGTCTGCGCCTGATATTTTGTGGGATGCAGAAGTGATTAAGGGGGAGGAAAGAAATGAGAATAGCATTGGTACAGGAGCTGGAGGGACGAATACTGCAGATTGATAAACTGGAGGAAGTTGGCCGATTTGGGAGTGAAATGCTTAAGTATAATGTAATCAGAGGAGTTCTGGGTGCAGAGTTGTATAACGTGGATCAGGAGATACGGTGCCTGTACCGGGTAAGAGATATGATCTCCCTGAATGAGTATTTTGAGAAGGAAAATATGAATATGATACGGCTGACTAATCTTCTAGAACAGTTAATCCAGATTCTTACCCGTTGCCAGGAGTATTTTCTGGATGAAAAAAATCTATTGCTGCAGTGTGATTCCATGTTTTGGGATGAGAAAAAACAACAGCTCCAGATCCCCTATCTGGATGGCTATAATAAAGAAGTAAATGAGGGGATTTCAAGGCTGTTGGAAAAATTTATGGATACGATGAATCATCAAGACAAGGAGCTGGTATTTTTAATATATGGACTTCATCGTATCAGTAGAAACAGTCATTTTGATCTAAATAAATTGTCTGATTTTCTGGATGAGAGCAGGAAAAAGACAGTTCCTCAAAAGAGCGGTGGTATAAATGAGAGAAAAGTACTGCCATCAGAAGATGAGAATTATTCTCAAGTATTGTCACAGGTGGAAGAAAAATCCCAACAAAATCCAAAGCAGCCATGGGGAAAATGGATTGTTTTTGCTACTGTGTCAGTGGTGATCGGTATAATTTTGTATCGGGCAGGAATTATACAGAATCCGGTTTCCGGAGGACTTGATCTGAGGCGCAGCGGCATACTGGCAGTAGTTTTTCTGGCAGCAGCATATTGTTATTATAAAAAAGAGACAATAAACCATGGCCAAACAAGCAAAACATTGGGGGAAGCCACAAAAAAATCAGATGATAATACGATACAATTAGTCAGTACCTGTACCGATGAAACCATCGTACTGGAACAGACGGAGGGACAGGAGTGGATGATCAATCTAATTCCGCAGGATTGGCATAGACCAGAAATTAAGATACGTAAAAGCCCATTTTTCATCGGAAAAGATAGGGCAAAGGCAGATGAAATTATTGGAGAGGGAGAAGTTAGCCGCATCCATGTAAAAGTTGTAGCAGATGCGCAGGGAGTATTTTTGATTGATCAGGAATCTACCAACGGTACTTTTGTCAATGGAAGGCAACTGGTGCCCTGGGAGAGATGCCGGCTGGAAGATGGGGATATGATCGGTATTTCTTCCATATACTATAAAGTACAATTATATTAGTAGGTCATGTGCCGGATAAATTCCTTTTGAAAATAACAGTCATCGGCAAGAATGACTTCCTGGGATTTTTGACAAATGTCTTTTATGCGCTGGGAAAGGTTATCTGTTTTTTGGGAAACTGATGCCAGACCGAGAAGACAGCTGTTTCCCACCGCATGGATATGAGTTACATCCACACTTGAAAACATTCCAGAAGCAGCTGCTTTGGAAATACTTATATGGTAGCCCAGTCCCCCCGCGAGATAGAGCTGATCGATACAATCTACAGAAATACCAGCAGTATGACACAATGTATCGATTCCGGCGCCGATAGCAGCCACTGCCAGCTGCATCTGACGAACATCCTGTTTTGTAAACCGGATCTCTTTTCCAGTAGGTGTCCGGGAGAGGATAAGTCCATCCTCTGGGAATTTATCGGTCAGTATTCCGGAATGATCCATGTATCGGGAGGTGAGAAGCTGAGACAGGATGCTGACGGCGCCGCTTCCACAGATTCCGGTTGGAAGTTTGTTGCCGATGGTTTGGGTCTGTGGCAGGATCCCTCTGAGGCTGATATCGGATATCGCGCCAGGGACTGCCGGAGTACCGCAGGAGAGCCCACCGCCTTCAAAGGCAGGTCCGGCTGCTGTTCCTGCCGTGTAAATTTTCTGATCGTAAACAAGTGCCAATTCTCCGTTGGTTCCAAGATCCACTAAAAGACAGGTATCTTTGCGGCTTTCAAAATTCAGATAAAGCATACCGGATACTATATCGCCGCCGATAAAAGCAGACAACCACGGAAGAATACGGATCTCTGTGCCGCCCCGGTGGAAACTAAGTTTATCCGGAGAAACCTCTACAGGGGTAAAGGGAGCTGCTTTCATGCCCTCCAGAGACAGACCAAGAAGAAGGTGGATCATGGTGGTATTCCCTCCGATGAGACAGGTCTCGATTGATACTTTTTTATGAGAAGCCAGGAAGGAATTATAATGTTGTGAGAGTGTATCATGGATAATGTGCGTTAACTCATGCTTGTGAATGGCCTCCGTATCATATTTGATACGACTGATCACGTCAGCCCCGAAAGGAAGTTGTGGGTTGGGAAACACTTCCGAATAAAAGACGGTTTTGTGTAAAGAACTATAATACACTATGGCAATGGTTGTTGTTCCAAGATCAATAAGCACAGTATCGGGAAGATGGTTTTTGTTTAGATCTGAGGACAGGGCCAGACCGCCAAAAGATTCTCTGGGATGAATCGTCACCGTTATATCCTCATGAGGAATCAGGTTACAGGGAAAATCATACTGCTTTCCTCCACAGGCATTTGCTCCGTGGCAGTTACAGGGCAGAGAAACCTCATGATCTTCCAGCAGATCAAGTATGGATTTTGTATTTTCTGGCGTCCCATGGACAGTAATTTTCATCTTTTCCCCATTTCTCAATAGTCTTGTGGACTATTGCTCTAAAATATGCTACAATACTAACATATTTTGATTGGGAAGACAAGTCGGGAGGATTACGATTTGCAAGAAAACACCTTAATGAAAAGGCTTCCGCTGGTTACAGTGCTGATTACAGTTATAAATGTTGCAGTGTTTTTCATAACAGAGTGGCAAGGTTCCACTTTGGATCCTGATTATATGATCGAGGCAGGGGGCATGTATGCACCAGCTTTTTTTGGAGAGCATGAATATTATCGGCTTATCACACATTTCTTTCTTCACTTTGGAATTGAGCACCTGTTTTTTAACATGGTATCTTTGGTGATATTTGGACATGTGATGGAAAATGCTGTTGGCAGACTGTGGTTTGCAGGCATTTATCTGATTTCTGGAATTGTCGCTGGACTTGTGTCTGTGACAGCTCATTTGAACCAGAATGCCCAGATTGTTTCCTGTGGTGCCTCCGGCGCTGTGTATGGGGTGATGGGGGCTTTTATTGTGCTACTGATCATAAACCGCAAAAACAACCTGCGCAGGGAGATTCTTCGTTTTACAGCGTATATTGTCTTGAACCTGTACTACGGAATGCTGTATCCAGAGGTTGACCAATATGCACATGTGGGCGGGTTTGTGGCAGGTGTTGTACTCTGTATCGGAATGTACCTGATCAAAAGAATAGTTTCAACAAGAAAGGAACGGGTGATGTGATGCGCGTAAATATTTATTATGGAGGTCGCGGACTCATAGATGATCCTACCTTATTTACCATTGATAAAATTTCGCAGGTTCTGGATGAACTTCGCGTAAATGTGGAAAGATATAATTTATATGAGGATAAAAGCGGGATTTCGGTATTGCCCAAGACATTAAAAGAGGCGGATGGTGTGATTCTTGCGGCATCCATAGAGTGGCTTGGAATCGGAGGGTACCTGCAGCAATTTCTGGATGCCTGCTGGCTTTATGGGGATAAAGAGAGCATACAGCATATCTATATGCTTCCCGTGGTTATGGCGACGACCTATGGGGAGAGAGAGGCACAGACTACGCTGATCAAGGCGTGGGAGATGCTTGGTGGTGTTCCCTGTGAGGGTGTATGTGCCTATGTGGATAATCATGTGGAATTCGAGACAAATCCGGATTATAATCTAATGATCGAAAAATGTGCGGAGAATTTTTACCGTACTATTTCTAAGAAAATGGTGGCTTTCCCCAGCAGTAGTTATCAGGTCAAAAAGACGGTGCTGCGGAGCAATACCCTTTCTCTGACGCCACAGGAAAGTGAACAGCTCTCAGTCTATGTATCCAATGACCATTATGTGAAAAAACAGAAGGAAGATATCGAGGAACTGGCAAATCTGTTTAAGGAGATGCTGGATGGAGATGAAAATCCAGACCGTTATATTTCGGAGCTTAAATCACATTTTGTGCCGATGGATGATATGCAGGCAGTATTTCAGATTGATCTGACAGATGAAAATAGGAGCCTTGTCATAGAGGTGGACAATGATAATTTAAAGTGCTATTTTGGCAGTGTCCAGAATCCGGATGTAACAGCGAAGACCAAAAGTGCGGTATTTAATGAAATCCTGGCTGGTAAAAAACCATTCCAAAATGCTTTTATGTCAGGAGAATTATCTGCTCAGGGTAATTTTAAGGTGCTAAGGAATTTTGATACAGTATTCCGCTTTGTGTAAAATAATGTAAAGAGAGGTAGATTCAGATGGCAGATGAAAATTGTATTTTTTGTAAAATTATAGCAGGAGAGATTCCTTCCACAGCGGTGTACGAAGACGAAGACTTTCGTGCAATCTTAGATGTAAATCCAGCGGCCAGGGGACATGTGATCATTCTGCCGAAAAAGCATGCAGCCAATATATTTGAGCTGGAAGAAGCCGAGGCTGCCAAGGTATTTCCCATCGCAAAAAAGATTGCAACTGCGCTGATGAAGACTTATCACTGTGATGGAGTGAACATCCTGCAGAATAATGGAGAGGCAGCCGGACAGACAGTGTTTCATCTACATGTGCATGTGGTTCCGAGATACTATGGAGATGGTGTGAATATTATGTGGAAACCGGGGGAAACTCCAGATCTTCAGGCTGTGGCAGATGAGATAAAAAAGAATATATAATTGGGGGGGATCGATAAGATTGAAGAAGATAATACTGACTGGTGGGGGAACAGCAGGGCATGTGACCCCGAATATTGCACTGATTCCTGAACTTCAGAAGCGGGGCTATGAGATTCATTACATTGGTTCCAAGGATGGGATCGAGACGAAACTGATGGCGGAGTTTGATATTCCATATTATGGAATATCATCCGGAAAACTGCGCAGATATTTTGACGTGAAAAATTTTACAGATCCGGCGAGAATTCTAAAGGGATATGTAGAAGCAGCCAGAATCATAAAAAAAATAAAACCAGATGTTATATTTTCAAAAGGTGGATTTGTTACCGTTCCGGTTGTCATGGCGGCAAAGAGGAAGAAGGTACCCTGTGTACTTCATGAATCCGATATCTCACCGGGACTCGCCAACCGTTTGTGCCTGCCGTCGGCAACGGCAGTTTGTGCCAACTTTCCTGAGACACTTTCACATCTGCCTGAGGAAAAGGCATATCTTACAGGATCTCCGATCCGGAAAGAACTCTTTTCCGGCAATCGCTTAAAGGGGCTTGATTTTTGTGGTTTTTCTTCTGGAAAACCAGTGATTCTTGTAATTGGGGGAAGTCTTGGCTCTGTTCGTGTAAATGAAGCTGTCCGGGATATTCTACCTGAATTGCGTAAAGATTATCAGGTGATTCATCTGTGTGGAAAGGATAAAGTAGACGAGACATTAAATGGGATGGAAGGATATGTTCAGTTTGAATATATTCAAAAAGAATTATGCGATCTTCTTGATGCAGCAGATCTTGTTATTTCCCGGGCTGGTGCCAATGCGATCTGTGAGCTGCTGGCGCTTCACAAGCCTAATATATTGATTCCTTTATCCATGGAAGCAAGCAGAGGAGACCAGATTTTAAATGCGGAATCCTTTGAAAAGCAGGGCTTTAGTTATGTGATCCAGGAAGAGGATCTTACCAGTGACCGGCTTTTGGAGGCAGTGAAAAAAGTATATGAGGGCAGATCGGATTATGTCCACTCTATGGAAGCGAGTGACCAGCACAATGCAGTGGTAAAAGTAGCGGATATCATAGACGAAGTGAGAATAAAGTAAAAGCTTGTCGTTTCCTGTCATACGAAAATGTCATATTATATCAGCGGTATCTGTACAGGAATATCAGGGATCTGATATACTGTACAAAAGGACGGTGCCGCCGTTCCTGTCACAATTCGTGCCAAAAGGCAGATAATTGTAATTATCGGGAAGTGAGGTATGATATGAGAGATGTAATGTATTTGATAATTGGATTTGGATTTTTATGTT
>JAAVZE010000170.1 GCA_022791495.1 Eubacterium sp. | reverse complement strand
AATGCCAAACCCGAAGGCCGGTACAGTAACCATGGATGTTACAAAGGCTGTTAATGATATTAAAGCTGGTAAAATCGAGTACAGACTTGATAAGACAAATATTATTCATGTGCCAATTGGAAAGGCTTCTTTTTCAGAGGCCGATCTTACGGACAACTTCCAGACACTTATGGATGCTATCAACAAGGCAAGACCTTCTTCGCTGAAGGGACAGTATTTAAGAAGCGTTACGGTAACATCAACAATGGGACCAGGCGTGAAGTTAAATGTAGCCAGACTGGCGAATTAAGGTTATGTTCAGATAGAATCAGGATATAAAAAAATTCCGGAAAATGTTTATGTTTTCCGGAATTTTTATAAAATATCAGCCAGAAAACTCATGGTTTTTAGATTGTGGGATAAATGGTGTCAGTTTTAGAAAATTTGCATTTCTCACTGAAACAAAACCATTTTTGTTATTCATATTTGAGTGAAGTGAAAGGAATGAATATAAATATGAAGAAAATACGGAATATTGTTATATGTGTTATTGTAGCAGTTCTTGTTTTTTTAGTAATAAAATGTTTTGTAATAGTTGGAAAAGTGACAGATGTAGAAGAAGATATTTTTTATATCACATATGATGATTTTGTATTAAGCATACCAAAAAGTTATGTAAAATCAAGTGTGAAAAAAGGGAATACGGTTATTGTTATATATAATGGAGAGATATTAGAAACATATCCTGGAAGATTAAGAAAAATTATATATGTAGTTAAAATATAAGAAAAAATCAATAGAAAAGTATAGGGATAATCTGACAAATCAAAATATATTAAATAAGCTATTTTTAAATAATCTAAATAAACTGATAGATTGAATTAAAAGTATTTTTTGAAGTTTACAGTAAGTTTAAATATCTCTATAAAAATTGTTATTAAAAGGATAAACTCAAGAAAACAATCTTTTTATGCTATTTTGTGCTTGAGCAGAGTGAAAGGAATGAGTATAAAAATGAAAAATTCGAGAAAAGTATTAGTATTTATAATAATGTATTGTTTTTTATGTAAGACTACTTTGTTTGCACAAGATTTAGAAGATACAGAAACAATTGTTTATCAGCCTGTTTCTAAAAATACAATAACAGGAGAAATCAAAAAAGAATCTATTTTACAATCTTGGAAAAAAGACAGTAATAATTTGCAATCAATAAATTTAAACAAAAAATATACACAATCCATGGAAACGCAAGCATATATTCCTACTAAAAGGCAAACAACGATTTTTGAAGATATGCAGTCTAAAATAGCTTATTCTCTAGGTGAGTATGTAGTAGAACCATTGGAAATTTTAGGTGAAGATAATCGTACCCGTATTACACAAACAACAGAATTTCCTAATTCAGCAATTTGTTATTTAGAAATGAAATTTCCTGATTCAGATAAAATTTATGTTGGAACAGCATGGATGTATGGTAAGTATATGGCAGTAACAGCTGGACATTGTGTATATGATAAAAGTTTGGGTGGTTGGGCAGAATGGATAAAAGCCTATCCAGGCCGAAATGGGAGTAAAGTACCTTATGGCTCATATCGAGCAACAGTGCTTTATACAGATGAACAATATTTACAAAATGAAAGTGATGATTATGACTGGGGAATATTAACATTTGCACAAAATATTGGTTCTAAAACGGGATATTTTGGAGCTTCATATAGTAATGCAGATTTATCGGGTACTTCAGTGGTGCTTCGAGGATATCCAGGAGAATATTATGCACAAATGTGGACAATGTCAGGTAAAATAGTTGGTTGTTCTAAACTTCGATTAAATTATCATATTGATACAACTGGTGGGCAAAGTGGTTCTCCTGTTTATAAAGATGATGGAAAATATCAATGTGTTGGAATACATATACAAAAGGGATTTGGTTATTATAATCAGGCAATAAGAATAACGAAAGACCTTTTTGATATCATGAATAAATATAGATAATTCCTTTATATTTTAATAGTGTTTTTAAATACGATTAAAAAAATTTATTGAATTTGAAGAAGAAAACAATTTTATTATATATATTTTTAGAGATATGTTTAAAATATTTATAGATTCACAAAAAACAGTTGACAAGTCCCTGATTATATGATATCTTATCAAAGGTTTTTTAAATAAACCATTGCCGAAGACAGCAGGTTTGGAACTTTGCTTCCAACTAACGCAATGCGCCTGCCGAGGAATGTGAATCACTTGTCGATTGTATTATATTTATCGATT
>JAAVZE010000132.1 GCA_022791495.1 Eubacterium sp. | reverse complement strand
GCAGGTATTCGTGAGAAACTTGAAAACAGTAATATTCCTGAGGTCTTCAAAGGCACACCGATCGTTCTGATCACCGCTGGTCTGATGGCGATTGCGTTCTGTGGCTTTGGCGGCGTCGGCTTTTGATAAAAGGAGGGCACTCATATGAATACGATCATAATATCAGTGGTACTCCTTGGAGTGCTTGGTATCGCTATCGGTCTTCTTCTGGGCGTGGCTGGAAAGTTTTTTTCAGTAGAAGTGGATGAGCGGGTAGAACAGGTAAGAGAATGTCTCCCGGGCAATAACTGCGGAGGCTGCGGTTTTCCGGGGTGTGATGGTCTGGCAGAGGCGATCGTCGCTGGTACAGCGGAAGTAAACGGCTGTCCTGTGGGCGGAGCCCCGGTGGCAGAAAAGATTGGAGCGATCCTGGGTGTAGAGGCGGGAACTGCCGTGAAAATGGTGGCGAAGGTGCGCTGTGCAGGAACCTGTGAGCAGGCTTCCGTAAAATATAATTACATTGGCGCCCAGGACTGCCGTCAGGCGGTAATGGTACCAGGACGCGGTGACAAGTCCTGTACCTATGGCTGTCTTGGACTTGGCTCCTGTGTGGCGGCCTGTCAGTTCGGCGCGCTCTCGATCCAGGACGGCATCGCTGTGGTGGATAAAGAAAAATGTGTGGCCTGCGGAAAATGTGTGGACACCTGTCCGAATTCTGTCATTTTCCTGGAGCCATACGACACCAAATATCAGGTGCAGTGTAATTCCCACGATAAGGGCAAAGACGTAATGAGCGTGTGTAAGTCTGGATGTATCGGCTGCGGACTCTGCGTGAAACAGTGTGAATTCGGAGCGGTTACGCTGGAAAATAACCTGGCGGTCATTGATCCGGAGAAATGTCAGAACTGTGGTAAATGCGCTGAGAAATGTCCGAAGAAGATTATTATGTAAAAGTTATATATGGAATGATGTGCGGAGCAGTGTACTGCTCCGCATGTTGTTTTTATTATATGCTGCCTGACGAAAAGGTGAAGGAGTACTTATTTATATGCTTGAATATCTTCTGCAGTAAAAGGCCGTCCCAGCCCTTGAAAACCATTATCACAACTGCTATAATGGTACCAAGGCAAAGAAAAATGACGCAATAACGTTTGATAAACGAAAGGAAGTATAACAGATGAAAAAGAAGCTGACCGTGATATTTATACTATTTGTCATACTTGCACTTTTTGCGGCGGTGGGTATGATCGTGTTCAAAAAGTTTGCACCAAGTTTTACCCAGAGACCAATGAATGAGCAGTACAAGATCGGCAAAGAAGAGGCTTTGCTTATCATAAATGGAAAGCCGGTGGAGGAGAGAGGGAAACTGGTCAGCGGCGTCGTTTATGTTCCGGTGGAGACCGCTGCCGGATATATGAATGAGCGGATTTACTGGGATGATAAAGAAGATATTTTGTGTCTGGCGACTTCCGGGGGGCTGATCACGGTAAATATGGCGGACAGCCTTCGCTATACACTGGGGAAAGAGACGAAGGAAATGTCCTATCAGGTGTTGTATCAGGACGGTGAAATTACCTATGTGGCGATGGAATTTGTGGCGCAGTATTCCAGGATCAACTATTCCTATACGCAGGAACCGAACCGGATCCTGGTGCAGTCGGATTTTGAGAGCAGCAATACATTTGCCGTACTGGCGGATGACATAAGGCTCCGGGTGGGACCAAATAAAAAATACGATTACCTGCTGGAACTGAAAAAAGCCAAAGAGGTTCTGGTAGATACTTCAAGTAAGGCTGAAAATGGGTATCAGAAGATTATCACGCTGGAAGGGATCGAGGGATATGTTCCCGAAGAATATCTGACAGAAAAGATAGAAAAGGCGTGGACCACTGAGAAGCAGGAAGATATATTCCCGCAGATCAAAATGGATAAAACGATCTGCCTGGGATGGCATCAGATGACGGGCGTAGTGGGAAGCACGGATTTTCAGCTTAAGACGTCGCAGGCTACAAGCCTCAATGTGATCTCGCCAACCTGGTTTGCGCTCAGTGATAACAAGGGAAATATTTCTTCTCTCGCCAGTGCTGATTACGTATCGGCGGCCCACGCAAAAGGAATGAAGGTCTGGGGGCTGATCAATGATTTTGATGAAAAGAAAAATAACATTAATATAAAGAAGATACTGGGGAGGACGTCGATTCGCACCAAACTGATTAACAATCTGGTTACCACAGCGATGCGTTATAACCTGGATGGGATCAATGTGGATTTTGAGAAAATAACGGAAAAGACAGCCCCTGCATATCTGGAATTTTTAAGGGAGCTGGTTCTCGCCTGTCATGCCAACAATATCGTAGTATCGGTGGATGATTATCTTCCCACAGAAAGTTCATCCTTCTATAACTGGGCAGAGCAGGGAAAAGTTGTGGATTATGTGATCTTTATGGCATACGATGAACATTATTCTGGAAGTAAAGAGAGCGGTTCTGTGTCATCGCTGCCTTTCGTAAAAAATGGTGTCGAGCTGGGGTTGAAATATATACCGGCAGAACGGGTTGTGGTAGCGCTTCCCTTCTATACAAGACTCTGGAAAGAGACGAAAAAGGGCAAACTGGCCAGCCGTCCAGCGGTCTACGGCATGAGTTCCGCAGAGAGCCTTCTCCAGTCCCACGGAGTGACTTCGGAATGGGATGAAGCCACAGGACAGTATTATGCAGAATATAAGGCAGATAATTATAAGTACCGGATATGGCTGGAGGAAGAGACCTCATTGGATAAAAAGTTAGAGGTGGTTTTCTCTAACAAAGCAGCCGGAGCAGCTTTCTGGAAGCTTGGTTTTGAACGTCCAGTCACATGGACCACCATCGCAAAATATATACAAAAACAGGAATAGACATTTTGTCCACTCCGTACATTGATAATAAAGATGTATGGAGTGGAATTTTTTATGAAAAGAGAAAGAGGGACATGGAAGGTCTGGGCGGTGACGATTCTTTTATTTGCGGTAGTCGTCCTTGCCACCATTCAGGTAAAGGACCAGGCAGTGCTGAATATAACAGGAAAAAATACCAAGGAACTGGTTATGGTGGATCCCGGACATGGAGGTTTTGATCCCGGAAAAGTAGGAGTGGGAGGGGCGCTGGAAAAGGATATTAATCTAAGTATAGCACTTAAATTAAAGAAGGTCCTGGAAGACAGTGGCTACCAGGTGCTCCTTACCAGAGAAGAGGATCAGGCTCTGTGCCATGAAAAGGCATCGGGAAAAAAGCTTTCAGATCTAAAGTCCAGGGTGAGCATGATTAATGAGAATAAACCTGCCTTGACTGTGAGCATTCATCAGAATAGTTATTCTGCCGGGACAAAAGGGGCACAGGTATTTTACTACAATAATTCAGAAGAAAGCCATGCCTTTGCCACGGTACTGCAGGAGACCGTGAAGGAAAAAATAGCTGATGGAAATCACCGGGTGGAGAAGGGGAACGATAGTTATTATATGTTGAAAAAAACAGAGGGGATATTTGCTATCATTGAATGCGGCTTTCTCTCCAATCCTCAGGAGGAGCAGCTCTTGAAATCCGGCGATTATCAACAAAAAATGGCAAATGCCATTGCGGAAGGGATAGAAAATTTCTTGTATAACCAATGATCTTGTGGTAATATATTCTATATGGATTTTATGGACGAAGGCAGACAAAAGGCTATGGATACAAAATACATTATCTGGAGTCCGGACAGAGGGTATGAGCCTTCTGAACTGGAGGAGGCAAAAAAGATTATAGATCAGGGGGGCCTGGTGGCATTTCCCACGGAAACTGTGTATGGTCTGGGGGGGAACGGGCTTCAAAAAGAAGCCGCGCGCAGGATCTACGCGGCGAAAGGGCGTCCCTCGGATAATCCTCTGATCCTCCACATCAGCAGGTTTTCCCAATTAAAAGGGATTACCAGACGGATTCCAGATACAGCAGTGAGACTGGCGGAGGCTTTCTGGCCGGGACCGCTGACAATGATATTTGAAAAAGCAGATTGTGTTCCCTATGAGATAACCGGCGGTCTGGAGACAGTGGCTGTTCGTATGCCGGACCACCCCGGAGCCCTGGAGTTTCTGGAGGCGGTATCGGTGCCTGTGGCAGCTCCCAGCGCCAACACGTCGGGACGCCCAAGTCCTACCAGGGCAGAACATGTGAGGGAAGATCTGGAGGGAAAGATTGACATGATCATCGATGGCGGTGAAGTGGGGATCGGATTTGAATCCACCATCGTGGATCTCACCAGCGAACTACCGATGATACTTCGTCCTGGATATATTACCAGACAGATGGTAGAAGAAGTGGTGGGAGAAGCAGTCATGGATCCGGCTCTTCTTAGTGTGAAGGGAGACGCAGCGCCGAAGGCTCCTGGCATGAAATACAGGCATTATGCACCAAAAGCACAGATGAAAGTATTTTGTGGCAGCCAGGAGGCAGTTATTGCGGCGATCAATGAGACGGCCAGGCGGCTGGTTCACGAAAGAGAAATTCTCCCGGAAGAGATCGGCATATTAGCCACTGAAGAGACCGCAGCACAGTACGATGTAGGACAGGTTGTGACATCAGGTTCCAGACAGAAGGATGATGTGGGACGCTATCTTTACGGAGTGCTCCGCAGATTTGACGAGCTTCACGTAAAGGTGATCTTATCAGAAAGTTTTTATGATTCGGCCAGAGAAGAAGCGGTGATGAACCGCCTGCTGAAAGCTGCCGGGCAGCAGGTAGTCGAGGTAGATAATGGAGATGGAGTCGGGGATGGATTATAATAAAGTAATTTTTGTAAGCAAGGAAAATGTGACATTAAGTCCGATGGCGGAGTGGATGTTTAAGAGTATCCTGATGGACAAGGATAAGGAGATCCTGTCCCGCGGGCTTGTAGTTTTGTTTCCGGAGCCGCGCAACATGAAGGTGACGGATATTCTCATGAATCATGCGGTTCCCTGTGAGGAACAGGTTTCAACGGAATTTCAGCCGGAGGAAGTGACGGAGAATACCTTGATCATCACTATGAATTTCGTGGAAAAGGTGAAGGTGGTTGAGGATTTCGGCATTTCCGACAATGTGTATACTCTCCATGAGTTTGCCGGTGAAGAGGGGGAGGTACTGCCACCCCACGGAGGCGATGAAACGGTGTATGAGGCAAGTTATGTGGAGATAAAGGACTTGCTTTATAAGATAAAGAAAAAACTGGAGTGGAATTGAAAACGAAAAATGTAAGGCGCAATAAGGCAAAGGTGAACTGCGTTTACCTTGTGAATGGAGGATAAAGATGATAGCATTGGGAAGTGACCAGGCAGGTTACAATTTAAAACAGGAGATTATCAAGTATTTGGAAGAGAAGGGACTGGAATATAAAGATTATGGATCTTTCAGCGAAGATCCGGTGGATTATCCAGTGTATGGAAAGAAAGTGGCCCACGCGGTAGCAGATGGGGAATGCGAAAAGGGGATCCTGATCTGTGGCACCGGCATTGGTATCTCCATCGCGGCCAATAAGGTAAAAGGAATCCGCGCCGCGCAGTGTCATGATTGTTTCAGCGCGGAAGCGACCAGACTACATAATGATGCGAATATTGTGGCGATGGGGGCAAGGGTTGTCGGTCCAGGACTCGCGGTAAAGATCGTGGACACCTTCTTAAATACAGAGTTTTCCGGAGCTGAGCGCCATGCGAGGCGGATCGCCATGTTAGAAGACGAATAAAGCTATTCTGAAAGTTATATAGCGAAAAAAGAAATGGAGAATTAGAATATGTTAGGTTTTATCGGCTGCGGCAATATGGCGCAGGCTATGATAAAGGGAATACTGGATAAAAAGCTGTATGCGGCGGAAGACATTATAGTATCCCGGAGAGATCAGGAGGCGCTTTCCAAACTGAAGGATCAGTTTGGTATACATGTGACGGCAGATAACAAAAAGGTTGCGGGAGAGGCAGATATACTTGTCCTGGCAGTAAAACCCTTTCAGTTTGAGACGGTGATTACGGAGATCCGGGATGAGATCAGAAAGGATGTCTTGATTATTTCTATTGCTGCCGGACAGACGATGAAGAATATCGAGCGTCTTTTTGGCAAGAATATCAGATTAGTAAGAAGTATGCCAAATACTCCAGCTCTGGTGCTGGAAGGAGCAGCCGGCATATGCTTTAATGAAAATATTACGACAGAAGATAAGAAAAAAACGATGGAAATATTCTCTAGTTTCGGCATCGCCCATGAGGTGTCCGAGACCATGATCGATACGGTGATTGGCGTGAGCGGAAGCTCTCCTGCTTACGTGTTTATATTTATTGAAGCCATGGCAGATGCGGCGGTGGCAGATGGGATGCCCAGGGCGCAGGCCTATGAGCTGGCGGCCCAGAGTGTGCTGGGAAGCGCCAAGATGGTTCTTGAGACCGGCAGGCATCCGGGAGAATTAAAAGATATGGTGTGCTCTCCAGGGGGTACAACCATAGAGGCTGTGAGGGTTCTGGAGAAAGAAGGTCTTCGGAGCGCTGTGATTGAGGCGATGAAAGCCTGTGTAAAAAAGGCGCGGGAAATGTAAGAACCGCCGTGAGGGATGGCAGGGGACAAGATCTATGAAAAAGAGAGATAAAAAAAGAGAAAATAAAGAGATCCTTCGTGCACTTGCCATGCTCACCCAGATCGGGCTGGCGATGATGACCTGTATGGGAATCAGCTTTGGCATCGGATATTATATCGACCGGCTGGCTGGCACCCGGTACTGGGTCATGATATTTCTGCTTATTGGAATTCTGGCATCCATCCGGAGCTTATTTATCCTGACTGGCAGACTGCATTCATCGGAAGAGACTGCGAAAAAGGATGTTTCGGCAGAGGTCACGAACACACCGAAGGAGGATTCGGATGAAGGAAGCAAAACAGACACTCCATAGGGTGATCGGCATCATATGGCTTCTGGCGGCTGTCGTTCTGGCAGCAGGGCTGGCGGTCTGGATCTTTCATCCCTTTTCTATACTGCCCTACGTGTTGGGAGAGGTGCTGGGAAGCGGGGTATCTACCCTGCTTATGCTCCACCGTTTTTCTACGCTGGATCTGGAATTGGATCTGGAACGCAAGAGTGCTGTAAATCACTCCAAAGTTATGGCGGCTCTCCGTTCTATCGCTGCACTGGCTGCACTGTTTGCCGGTTTCCGGTTTCCGTGGCTGTTTCATCCGGCAACAACATTTGCGGGATTGTTTGCCACAAAGGCGGCAGCGTTATTATACCCTGTGATATTCAGGGAAAAAAGCATTTCCGACAGTTCGCTGTCAGAGAATAAATATTAAGGCATTTAAAACTGCCTGGAAAGGAGAAAACATTGGGTGAAAATAAGGTAGATTTTTATATACATGGTTACCAGGAAGTCCATATCGGCGATTTTTCGTTTTGGATCACCACGACTCACGTGTGTCTGGCTATTGTCATGGTGGTACTTATTGTCTTTGCCATCGTGGCTAACCGTGTGATAAAAAAAGCGGATTACCGCAAAGCTC
>JAAVZE010000131.1 GCA_022791495.1 Eubacterium sp. | reverse complement strand
TTAAAGCTTATGTATTTGAGAGCCTGCGCCCGACACCGGAGTTGTCTTTTGCTGTACGGGAGCTGGGCTGTATATCCGGAATAAATATTACAGCCAGCCATAATCCGCCGGAATACAATGGCTACAAGGTATACTGGGAGGATGGTGCCCAGATTACACCTCCTCATGATACTGGCATTATGGATGAGGTAAAGGCAGTGACAGATTATGCCACAGTGAAGACCATGGACAAAGAGGATGCGGTGAAAACTGGTTTGTATGTGACCATTGGCGCTGATGTGGATGATCGATATATGGAAGAGCTTAAGAAAAATGTGCTTCATCCAAAATGCATCAAAGAGGTTGAAAAGGATCTTCGTATCGTCTACACACCGCTTCACGGTACAGGAAATCTTCCAGTCCGCAGAATATTAAAAGAGCTTGGATTTACTAATGTATATGTTGTACCGGAACAGGAGCTTCCAAATGGTGAATTCCCGACGGTGAGTTATCCAAATCCAGAAGCAAAGGAAGCTTTTGAACTCGCGTTGAAGCTGGCCAAAGAAAAGGATGCTGATCTGGTACTCGCCACAGATCCGGATGCTGACCGGCTCGGGGTGTATGTGAAGGATACCAAATCGGGAGAATACATCTGTCTCACCGGAAATATGTCCGGGGCATTTCTGGCAGATTATGAGATCGGTCAAAAACTGGCGCTGGAGGGAGCCCTTCCCAGTGATGGAATGCTTGTAAAGACGATTGTTACGACGAATCTGGTAGACGCCATTGCCGGGTATTATAACATTGATGTGAAGGAATGCCTCACTGGTTTTAAGTGGATCGGAAAAGAGATTCTAAAAACAGAGCTCACCGGTAAGGGAAGTTATCTGTTCGGATTTGAGGAGAGCTATGGATGCCTGATCGGCACCCATGCCAGGGATAAGGATGCCATCGTGGCCTCTATGGCACTGTGCGAGGCGGCGGCTTATTATAAAAAACGGGGAAAGACGATCTGGGATGCCATGATCGATATGTATGATAAATATGGCTATTATAAAGATGATGTGATCGCTATCACCCACAAAGGAATTGAGGGATTGGAGAAGATTCGTTCCATTATGGAGGGACTGCGTAATGATCCTCCGGTGAGCTTTGGGGACTATGAGGTATTGGCAGTGAGAGATTATGAGAAGGACACAGTGAAAAACCTCAGCACTGGAGAAGTTACTGCTACAGGGCTTCCGAAATCAAATGTATTGTATTTTGAACTTACTTCGGATGCGTGGATTTGTATCCGCCCATCGGGAACAGAGCCAAAGATTAAGATTTATTTTGGTGTGGTGGGAACAAGTATGGCAGATGCCGACGAAAAGTCTGCCGGACTCGCTAAGATCGTAAAGGAGACACTGATGTGAATTGAGATAAGGGGCGCGAATATGACAAATAAGACTTTAAAAGCATGGATGAATCCTGCTTTGCTGGAGGAGATGGAAGAAGGGGTGCTGAACGCACCCCAGGATCTCCTGGGTATGCATTATTATAACGGGATCCAGTTATTCATCGTGCGGCGACCGAAGGCGCAGAAAATATGGATCACCAATATAGAGGGTGACGAAGCTGGTGAGATGGAGGAGCTGGACACTGAACTGGGGCTTTTCGGTCTGGAGATCACGGCAAAAACAAAGCAGCTGAAAGATTACCGGGTGAGGATCCAGTATGGTGAGAATGATGTGGTAGAGACCGCAGATCCCTATAACTTTTCACCGGTTATGACGGATTTTGACTGTTATATCTTTGGAGAGGGAAAAAATTATAAGATTTATGACAAATTTGGTGCCCATGTGGAGACGATCAACGGCGTCAAAGGGACAAGATTTGCTGTGTGGGCGCCGGATGCCAGAAGCGTCAGCGTGGTGGGCAGTTTTAATATGTGGGATGGACGGCTTCACACCATGAGACTGCTGGGACCGACAGGAATTTATGAACTGTTTATTCCCGGCGTCGCGGAAGGCGGTATTTACAAATATCAGATAACTACCCGCAGCGGAGAACTGGTCTATAAGACAGATCCTTATGGCAACTATGCCGAGCTTCGTCCGGGGAATGCTTCCGTGGTGACCTCTCTGGAGGGATATGAGTGGAACGATACTTCTTATATGAAGGAACATGAAAAGAAGACCAGAGAGGTCAGAGAGAGGAACCCCATGAATATTTATGAGGTTCATCTTGGTTCCTGGAAGAAGCGAATCGAAAATGATGACAATGGATTTTACTCCTATCCGGAACTGGCACAGATGCTGGGGGATTATCTGGTTGAGATGGAGTATACCCATGTGGAGCTGATGGGAATTGCAGAATATCCCTTTGACGGTTCCTGGGGGTATCAGGTGGGATGTTACTATGCACCCACCAGCCGGTATGGTACGCCGAAGGATTTTATGTACTTTGTGGATGAGATGCATCGGCGGGGCATAGAAGTAATTCTGGACTGGGTGCCGGCGCATTTTCCAAAGGATGCCCATTGCCTGGGGAACTTTGACGGCAAGGCAGTGTACGAGCATCCTGACCGCCGGCGGGGAGAACATCCCGACTGGGGGACCTATATCTTTGATTATGGAAGGAAAGAGGTTCAGAATTTTCTTGTGGCAAATGCCCTGTTCTGGATCGAGAAGTTCCATATCGACGGACTTCGTGTGGATGCGGTGGCCTCCATGCTTTACCTGGATTATGGAAAACAGGACGGCGACTGGCTGCCAAATAAGGATGGCGGCAACGAACACTATGAGGCAGTGGAATTTCTGCGCCATTTGAACAGGGTGGTGGAAAAAGATCACCCAGGGGCATATATTATTGCAGAGGAGTCCACAGCATGGCCGGGTGTGACGAGTGATGTTGAAAAGGGAGGACTTGGTTTCTCCTTTAAGTGGAATATGGGATGGATGAATGATTTTTTGGAATATATGAAGCTGGATCCCTATTTCAAGCAGTTTCACCATGACCAGCTCTGTTTCAGCCTTTCCTACCATCTCAGCGAAAAATATATTCTTGTGCTGTCCCATGATGAGGTGGTTCATGGTAAATGCTCGCTGTTAAATAAGATGCCGGGACTGACAGGGGACAAGTATGCAGCGCTGAAGGCTGCTTTTGGATTTATGTATGGTCATCCGGGCAAAAAGCTTTTGTTTATGGGACAGGAATTTGCCCAGCAGCGGGAGTGGAGTGAGATGAGGAGTCTTGACTGGTATCTTATGGATGAGATGCCGCATCGACAGATTCACCAGTTTATTCATGATTTTAACCATTTGTATAAAGAGTATGGAGCACTTTGGTATAATGACAGCGACGTCATGGGATTTGAGTGGATGGACTGTGCGAGACCGGAGACAAGTACCGTGGCATTCGTGCGCCGGGGAAAGACAAAGTCAAAACAGCTTATGTTTATCTTGAACTTTACACCGGTGGAACATGCAAAGTACAAGGTAAAGGCTCCGTGTAAAGGTAAGTTTACGGAGATAATGAATTCAGATGATGTAAAATACGGCGGTCAGGGAAGAATCAATGCAAAGCCGGTGACTGCAAAAATAAAGAAAAGGCAGCCAAAGGCAGGCGGAGGAAAAGCCCCGGTACCGGCTTCTAAGGATCCGGAGTACGAGATCGAGTGTTATCTGCCGCCTCTGTCAGTGGTGGTGCTGGAGTATAATTATAGTGAATAATATGAATATAACGCATAATTAAGTCGTACCAGAAGAAAAAGAGACATACAAGAAGGCAGGAGGATATTGGGATGCTGGTAATCAAACCAAGTATTGAAATCATAGACATGGACAGCTATGAGAATATTTTGAAAAAGATCGAGAAGATTGGCCGTGTATGCTATAAGAGCGAGGGGAAGATCACAGAGGATTCTGCGGAGAAATTTATCCGTACGCTTTTGACAAGGCAGCATGAATCGGTGATTGAGCATGAATCGGTGACCATCCGGTTGATCTGTGACCGAGGAGTGAGTCATGAGATCGTGCGGCACCGCATCGCCAGCTACAGCCAGGAGAGCACCCGTTACTGTAACTACGCCGGGGACAAGTTTGACAATCAGATCACGGTGATTGATCTTGCCAGTGGTTTTGAATATGATCTGTCCAAAGAAAATGACAAGGCAAAATACGAGGTTTGGTCGAAAGCGATGGAGGCTGCAGAAAAAGCATATTTCCGAATGCTTGAATTGGGCGCTTCTCCCCAGGAGGCGCGATCAGTGCTTCCAAATTCATTGAAGACGGAGATCGTGGTCACCATGAATCTTCGTTCCTGGAGGAATTTTTTCAGGCTTCGTGTAGATTCTCATGCACATCCGCAGATGCGGGAAGTGGCGGGACTGGTATACGAAGAGTTCCAAAAAAAGCTGCCGGTTTTTGTTTCGGGTCTTGAAATAGAATAAAGGCGTCAGCCGGTGAAAGAAACTATTGACAAAGTGCAGGTATAAATTATGGTTGAGAAAACAGCGTATTATATGTCATCCTCCAACGGAACAGACAAGCTTCATCTGTTGGAGTGGAAGCCAGAGGGCGAGGTACAGGGAATCCTGCAGATTTCCCACGGAATGATAGAATATATTGACCGCTACGACCGTTTTGCCAGATTTATGGCGGAAAGAGGATTTGTGGTGATCGGAAATGATCATCTTGGGCACGGTGAAACGGCGGCAGGAAAAAATTACGGTTACTTTGCTCCAGAAGATGGGAGTGGCTTTGTAGTCCGGGATCTGCATCGGGTGAGCCAGTATGCCCGCAGAAAATACACGGATGTACCGTTTATTCTTATGGGACATAGTATGGGCTCTTTCATGGCAAGACGTTACGCCATGACTTATGGAAAAGAGCTGGATGGACTGATTCTTATGGGGACAGGAAGCAAACCGGAATTTCTTTTGAAGGTGGGAAAAGCCCTTGTGGGAGCACTGATCCGTACAAAGGGAGAACGGGCTCACAGCTGGCTTCTGGAAAAACTTTGTTTTGCACTGTATAATGCCCGGATCCGCCCAGCGCGTACGCCGTCGGACTGGTTGTCGAGGGATGAGAAGGAAGTGGACAAGTACCGGGCCCACCCCTATTGTAATTTTACCTTTACCTTAAATGGTTACCGCACTTTATTTGAGGTGATTTCTTTTGTACAGGACAAGGATAATATCAGCCGTCTGCCTCATACTCTTCCCATGCTCTTTGTGGCGGGAGAAGAGGATCCAGTAGGGAATTATGGAAAAAGTGTAGTGGCAGTGGCGCAGAGTTATAAAGATGCTGGTATCGGGGATGTAACCTGCCGCCTCTATCCAGGAGCAAGGCATGAGCTCCTGAATGAGCTGGATTATGAGACAACACAGGAGGACATCTGGGAATGGATCTCCAGGCGGTGGTTTACATGAGGCGGCACAGCTCACAGCCCGCCGTTTACTTTTGTTCTGGCCAGAATTTTTTCATATAGCTCTCAAGTACGGGAAAGGGTGCCGGTCCGGCAGACAGCACATATTGGTGAAAAGATTTTTCCGAGAAATTTTTTCCCAGCTGTCTTCTGGCGGCATCCTTTAATTTTGTGAACTCCATATAACCAATGGTGTATTTTAGGTAAGACCCGGGTTCGTCGATAATGTTTTTATAGAGGGAGCGAGCGGTGTCCTCGGGATAAGTCCCATTCTGGTTCAAAAACTCCATCACTTTTTCTTCGTCCCAGCCGTAGTAGTGGATTCCAATATCACAGATGCCGTAGATACATAGGGAGACGATCATATTATTTCTCAGGATCCCCACCTCATCCTTGGAATACCCCAGATATTTGTAGGAATACAATTCGGCATAAGTCGCCCATCCCTCGGTATAACCGCTAAAATTCAAGGCGTAGGAGAGAAGAGGATGATTCTGCTGGCGGTGGAAGACATTCTGGTAAAGGTGCCCGGGGTATCCCTCATGGGCAAGAGTGGTGGAGAGATCCGAGCCGGCAAACCGGCTGCTGTTGTTGATGTATATGACGTTTTCTGTAAATGCATCCAGAGGCGGCGTCAGGTAAAAAGCAGGGCTCAGATAATCTTCCAGCGATTTATCTACATAAGAAACCGTAAAGTTTACGTCGGCAGCCTGTGGGAAGTCCTTGAGAATGGCGGTGGAAAGAGAAGCCAACCGTTCTTCTGGAGTGAGATTCCCGGCTGCCTTTGTACTCAGGCCGCTGAAAAGCGCGGGATCTTTTTTGGCATAGGACAGAAGGGTATTTCTAGATTTATGGAGCCTGTCATTTAGTATCTGATAGTACTCTTCCACACCGACGGAGGAACCGGTCTCCTGGGCGAAGAGATGGCTGTAGTATTCCTTTCCCTTTGGATAGGAAGAAAGGGCGCCATCTGTTCCAGCCATGGCAGAAATGACATTCAGCCCATGAATCAGCTGCTCATAGGCGGGGGTGATACAGGAACGTACAAGTTCCTTATTTTTTTTGCGATAATTTTTCTTTGCATTGCTGTCAAGAAATGTGCAGGACTTAGTCCGGGAACGGAATGAGGTGAGCAGGATCCTGCTTCCGTTGTTCTGTGTGAAGGAAAGACACTGCTCTGCGATGGTTTCCAGCGTGTCCCGGCTGGGAAGCATATGTTCTTTCGCCTGGATTTCCAGGAAAGAGAGCACAGAATCAAAGTATCCAGGGATGGATTCGAGCAGGGCAAAATAGTTTTCAATATCTTCTACAGAATCAAAATTATATTCCGCCAAAAGTACCGGAAGCTGTGCCTGCAGCCCTGTGACCGGGGAAAGCGGCCGGGAAAACATGATGAAGCCAGCCCCCTTTTTATCCATTTCCAGCGTATAAGTAAGGGAGTCATAGAGAAGCTGCTGTGGCAGTGTGAGTTCGGACTTATCAAATTCTTTGAGGGTATACAGAAGGTTTTCTGTCTCTGGTGCCGCATTTTTCAGGGAATCGAGAGAAATAGGTCTGAATCCGCCACAGGTTGGGCTGATACCGTATTTGTCCGGCTTTGACAGGGTATAATTTAGTGAAAGGGCGTCGGAAGAGACGGATTCCCGGAAAAGCTGGTCTGTGAATTCAGTAAATTCTTTGCTTTCAGTGGATTGTGATGTTTTGCTTTCTGGAGATATTTTACTGTCTGTGGAACATGCTGTCAGCAGAAGGCTGGCGGCTAGAAGAATGGAAAAGAATAATTTTTGAAAATTGTGCCTGATCGTTTTCATAAGAGTCACCCCAGGGGCAGAGCAATTGATACTATTATATGGGTGCAAATGGAAATTTATACGGAGAGTTACTGTGTGATAGTGCAGGGCCAAAACAGGAACCAAATGGGTTAGAGTTGTCTGGCTGTGGAGGGGAGGACGGGAATGATGTCCTTTGCTTTTTTTAAAGATATGATAAGATAACTTGTAAATAAAATCATTTTGGTGGAAGGGAGAAGGTGATCATTTGCAAAAATCAGTACCGATTGGTTTTGAGGATTTTAAGCGGATAGTTGATGAGAATATGTGCTATGTTGATAAGTCATTAATTGTTAAAAGTTTAATAGATAATAAGGGGAGTGTTAATTTATTTACACGACCAAGGAGTTTTGGGAAAACATTGAATCTTAGTATGATAAGAAGATTTTTTGAAGAAGAACTGAATGAAAATGGACAAAAGATACAAAATGCTTATTTGTTTGATGGATTGGAAATCCTATCATGTGGCAGGGAGTACATGGATCAGCAGGGGAAATATCCGGTGATCAATTTGTCAATAAGAGAACGGTTCTTGCATGGTTTGATAAGAAAGTTAGGAATCTGGAGTGCTCGGAATTGTTATCTGCTTTGGAGAAGAGGAATTGCGGGAAGATTGAGGAATTTATTTCCACGCAACTTTTAGATACGATTAGTTTTTATGACTATGCAGAGAATTATTATCACGGTTTTCTGGCAGGTATTTTGAAAGGAGCCGGGAAATACATTGTTTTGTCGAATCGCGAAAGTGGGACCGGACGACCGGATATCCTATTAAAAACACCGTCTGTCCGTGGCGAAGCCATTATACTGGAATTAAAAGTATCGGATAGTTTTCAGGGAATGGAACAGAAGTGTTATGACGCATTGAAACAGATAGGGGAAATGGATTATGAGGCAGGACTTCGCACCGAAGGGTATAACAATATAAAAAAATATGGTGTGAGTTTTTATCGGAAAGAATGTATGGTGAGGAAGTAGGGGGAACCCCCAAAAGCAAATGAATTTGCATGGCGCCTCAAGCTCGATTCCGGCGGCCTGCCGCCTGCATCTCGCTTGGGTTGAGCGTTAAATAGAGGAGAGAAAAACCCAGAGCAGAAAATACGGAAGTATGTCCCCCACAGGACCAGGCGTCGGTGCAAATAAATTTGCCCGATGCCTCAAGCTCGATTCCGGCGGAAGGCCGCCTGCATCTCGCTTGGGTTGAGCGTTAAATAGAGGAAAGAAAAAACCAGAGCAGAAAATACGAAAGTATGTCCCCTGGAAGAACAGGCACCAAAGCAAATGAATTTGCATGGCGCCTGTTTCTCCAGGGGGGGAGTGCTTCGCACTCTTTCTGCTCTGGTTTTTTCATGTCTGCTTAACTTTTCTAAATACAAAAAAAGTGCCAATTTTATATTGACACCGCTCTACAACTGTGGTAAGATGGAATATACAGTATTGTGGTAAATTAGGAGTATTAGCACTATGTAAATTTATTATAGCACAGTTCTGTAAAAAAAACAAGGATTGAAATCATCAATGGAGAAAAACAGAATACGTCCTGTCAAAGTGGGCAAAGGCGTCAGAATGAGTTAC
>JAAVZE010000130.1 GCA_022791495.1 Eubacterium sp. | reverse complement strand
TATTTTTTCAGTTTCCTTGTAGAAGCAATTATACTTTGGCAATACTCCTCCCATTTATTTCCCACAAAACACTCCTCTCAGAGAAAGTTAGTCGTACTATGCAGTTTATATTTTATCCTGTTTTGCGTGTCACTGTCTGAATTTATATGGCTTAATATCATTTTATATTTTTTGTTGAATTTCATTTTTTTTATGACACAATGTTATCTAAATTGGTATACAGCAATATTTCATTCTTCTATTCTGACGGCTGTTATGGCAATGAGTGAATTAATTGTTTATGGAATTATCAAGCGATTTTCCCCTCACTTCCTTGATAATGACAGAGAATTTTATCATCTTTTATTTTTTTCGGTCTTTAGTAAGCTCATATTCTTTGTTGTTACTTATATACTAATGCACCTAATGCAAAACCCAAAGAAGAACACAGAAAAATATGATAAATCTGTTTTTCTTCTTGTTTTCATTCCCTTAACCTCAATCTTTATTATGTTTACTTTTATAAGTATTGGTGAATCTGTTTCACTCCCGTCATCACTTGATTGGATGGTTGTTGTGGGTGCTGTTTTTTTGCTGACAGCAAATCTGCTCATGTTTGAAATCAATCAGTATCATCAGAAAAAAAACATGGAATTTACAGAAATGCAATTATTGCTTCAAAAAGAGGCTGATTCGGCACAATACTATAAAATGCTGAATGTACAGAATGAAAACCAACGTATTTTAATCCATGACATAAAAAAACACCTGCAGTCTATTGATATGCTGAATGAACAAAAGGAATATGATAAAATAAGCGCCTACATCCGACAATTGGTGCTTTCCTCAGACTTAAAAGAATCTTCCCGGCTATGTGATCATGAAATGCTAAACTCCATTCTATGTCGCTATATGCAGCAGTGTACTGACAACCACATAGCTTTTCACGCTGATATACGAAGCGGAACGACAGATTTTATTGCTGACAATGACCTTACCTCATTGTTCTGCAATCTTCTCGACAATGCTGTGAAAGCGGCTGAATACATTCCAGAATCATTTATTGAAATTAGTACAAACAAAAAAGTAAAAACTCCATTTACAGTTTTGACGGTCATAAATTCCTGCCGGACAGATCCTTTCATAACAAAAAATGGTAGTCCAACTATAAGTATACCCCGCAGCCATAAGCATGGTTTCGGACTTAAAAGCATCCGCAAAATTGTCGCCAAGTACAATGGAAATATGCAGATATACTACAATTCCGATACATTGACGTTCCATGCAATCATTACTTTAAAGCAACAGGGATTATGAAAAACCATAATCCCTGTTTTCACTTCCTATAGCTTTTACATTTATTTCCCAACATTCGTACCTCCATCCGCAATCCAAAGCAGCAGATTATCTTCGTTTCCTATTTCGCTGCTGTTTGAGAACATTTTTCTTCACTCTAAAAAACTTACGATAACCTATGTCCATTCTCTGTTACCTCGCCCCTTTATCTTTCTGCCTTGCCTGATGCACTCTGCCTGCCTTTTTATAAATTCTTAAATTTCCTTTAGAGTATTGCATTATCACCTACAAAGTGTTAAGATAATTATATACCCACAAAGTGTTGAGATAAAAGGAGGACAAAATGGCACAGCAAATTTCTGAATCCGAATTGGTACTCATGAAAATTATTTGGAAGAAAGGAGGGACAGCTTTATACTCCCTCATCATAGAGGAATTGGAAAAAGACAAAAACGAATGGAAGAACAACACCGTACTCACGCTGCTTTCCCGATTAGGAGAAAAAAAGTTCTTGAAAGTCAAAAAAATAGGCAGGAAGAATGAGTATGTGGCTACGTTAACAGAAGCAGAATACCAGAACATGCAGACCCACCGCTTTCTTGATAAAGTCTACAGCGGGAATGTGAAAAATTTAGTGTCAACCTTGTTGCGGCAGGATATTCTTTTGGCAGACGAATTGAAAGAGATAGAATCATTTTGGAGAAAAGAAAATGAATGAATTTATGAAAATACTATTGTCGCTGTCTGTTTCCGGCGCATTGTTATTACTTATCATTTGGGGATTGAAACCATTATATAAAAACGGATTCAGCAAGCGTTGGCAGTATTATATTTGGCTAATTGTGGCGTTGCGTTTTCTGCTTCCTTTTACTCCCGATACTACGATTGTCGGAAGCCTGTTTGAAAAGTTTGATACAGCAACGATAACAAATGAAACTCCAACAATCCCTAATGTACCTGTTTCCATAAATGAGGATAACAATGAAACAGAACTAACACAGACAAACCGGGATATATCCCCAGTTGTCGCGCATGAGCCGTTAAATATATACGTCTGCCTGTTTTTTATCTGGTTAGTGTTGGCATTGATTTTATTTGTCCGTAAGATAACGGTCTATCAAGGTTTTATCCAATACATCAAAGCTGGTAATACAGAAGTATCGGATATTAAAACCTTAAACTTATTATCTGATTGTGAGGAAAAACTGAATATCAAAACAAGAGTGGAGGTATCCAATAACCCGCTGATTACTTCCCCTATTATGATTGGCTTCTTTCGTCCAAGAATCGTTTTACCAACTCATGAGTTGAGCAATAAAGAACTGTCCTATATTTTTACGCATGAGTTAATCCACTATAAACAAAGGGATATGTTTTATAAATGGCTGATACAGATTGTCGTATGCGTCCATTGGTTTAATCCTTTTGTATATCTGATGGAAAGGGAAGTAAATAAATCTTGCGAACTGTCATGTGATGAAAAAGTCTTATCTGTACTTGATGATAAGGCAAGATGTGAGTATGGGGACACGCTGATTTCTTTTTTGAAGTCAAATAATCTCTATAAAAGCTCTTTGGCTTCCGTCACTTTAACGGAGGGAGCGGAACAATTAAAAGAAAGGTTAGGTGCTATTATGAAATTCAAGAAAATGTCAAAAGGAGCCATTGTTATTACTACTATTTTCACTGTTGCAGTATGTATCTGCTTTTTTGTAACGGGCGCATATGCCGCACCTTCTGCTGATAATAGAGAAAAAGTGTTAAATGCTACCCCGAATACTGGTAGCAACAGCAATTATACGTTTGTTCAGCGCGGTTACTATTCCGATTCCTACATCATTGAAATGGGCTGGAATTTAAGCGAAACATTAAGCAAAGAATATGTAAACAGCAAGGAAATAACCTTAGAAGATAACTCCACAATAAAAGTATTTTTTGATGAAAATGCAATAGATTATCTGAACGAAAGTAACGCTATTTCTGCAATCGGCAAGTTGATTTATTCTTTGAAAAATAAAGATATGCAAGATTATCCAATGATAGATATGCCGCTGATTACAAATATTACTTATGTGAGCGAAAATGATTTATCAACACTTGCAGAAGGATATTTTGAAAATGAAAATTTGACTGGATTTTCAGCAATTTTCACTGCATTAGATACGGAACTTCAAAAGGGATATTGCCAAAAGATATATGATGATAATAAAATTGCTTTCTTTTCGTCAATCATACCGTACATGAATAGAGATTTAGTTATGATGTATGCGGATAAATCAAGCCAAGACCAAAGAGTGAATTTCTTTTCTGTCATTATAGGCTATATAGGCAGTACACAATCAGATGAACTGAATCAATATGCAGAAAAATGTTATGCAGCAAACAATATTTCATTCTTTACTGTTATTGTTCCTTATATGACAAAAAATGAAAAGCAGGAATGGATAACAAAAGCTCAGGCAGATAATAAAAACAACTTCTCTGCGGTCTTATCCAATAATGACAAAATCAGTTTCCAGCAGAGGGAAGCGTTTGATGTTTCCGTGTCGGAATTTATGAAAAGCGGCCGCTTTTTAAAAGTCTCGGCAAGCCACATCATAAACGCCGGCCATATAAGGAGCGTGGACGGCGATGCCTTCATCATGGACGACGGCTCTGTCTACAAAATAACGAGGCGGTTCTCAGATGCAAAGAAAAAATACCTTGATTTTATCATAGGAGATAAATAGATTATATGGAAAATACATTACTGATCATTTCAAATGCCACAACAATATTTTTTACGCTTATCATATGCTTGACGCTTATCGTCCCCCGCATAAATATGAAAATATATGTCCTGCTCAGTACCGTCGTGGCGACTGCGGTCGTCCTGCCTTATGCGATAGATATGTTTGTAAACGGCATTGTGCCCGCCAACAACAAAATGCTGGTCACGCTTGCCCTTCCCGGCTTCCTCTACTTTTTCCTCGTTTCCAAATACCGAAACGGAAAGGTCATCTTCGCCTTCTGCTTCGGGGATATGGTCATGCTTATCATCGGCACCGGCTGCGGTATGCTTTCCACCCTGTGCGGTGGGAATATCTGGGTTCTCTTTTTGGGGAGGCTTCTGCTTGCGCCTGTTGCGGAATTTCTGATTCTGAAATTCATGCGGAGTTTCTACCAGATCGTGTCAGAGAAAGATCACAGCGGGTGGTGGCTGATTGCCGTCATCTCCGCACTTTTTTATATCATATTGGTATATTCGGGCACCAATCCCACGCCCATCAAGGACCGCCCTGCCGATTTTCCCCTCTACACCGCATACATTGCCGCCATGATTCTGACCTTTGTCGTTATTTTCCGGACGATTGCCACCCAGCAGAACATCATCCGCCATGAGCAGACGGAAAAGTTAATGACCATACAGCTTCATTCCTTTGAAAACACGATCAAAACGCTGGAGCAGAATGAGAAAAAGCTTCGCATTATCCGCCACGACCTGAAGCATTACCAAAACGGACTCTTCTCCCTTGCGCAGTCTGGAAGCAGGAAGGACATCCTGGATTTCATCGATAATGCCACCGAAATCGTGCCCGTGGATGAGACTGTCCGCTACTGTGAAAGCACTGCGCTCAATTCGATCCTGACATTCTATCTCGGTCTTGCAAAGGAAGCAGACTGTAGCGTGCAGGCCAAGTTTCAACTTTCTTCTGCCCTGCCTGTAAAGGATATGGAGCTTTGCATGGTGTTCGCCAACGCAATCGAGAATGCAATCCATGCCTGCCAGAAAATACCCGACTTTTCAAAACGAAAAATCCGCATCACCTGCTTTGACAGCCCACAGTTTGTCCTTGAGGTAGCAAACACCTATGCGGAAGACATCCGTCTGGATGAATCCGGCGTTCCCATCTCCACGGAAAAAGATCACGGCTACGGAACCCAGAGCATCCTGGCCTTTGCGGAGAAATACCACGCTCTGGTGGATTATGACATGAGCGGGGAGTGGTTCAAGCTGCGGGTGCTGATTTCCAATTAAGTATAAGAAAATGCAACAACATGATTGGCAAAAGTAACCGACATATTATGGCAGCATAGACTTCATCGATAAACACCTGTTCCCGCTTCAATGAATCAGTATAATTCTACAATGACACATATACTTTTCCCATCGTCGCTCTTCGCCCTGATCTTTCCATGATACGCGTTTACGATCGCATGGGCTACGGAGAGACCAATTCCAGAACCGCCTGTTTCTGAATTTCGGGAAACATCTAAACGATAGAATCGTTCAAATAATATATCCAGGTTTCCCTTTGGAACCGTTTCCGTTTCATTATACACCTCAAAATGTATTCGTTTTCCCTTTCGCATCAACGACACCCGAATGGTACCATTTTCCTCCTGGTAATGGAGCGGATCCTCGCCAGCAGTTCTTTTGTATCAAAAGGTTTACTGAGATAATCATCCGCCCCGCTGTCCAATCCCAGCACCCGGTCATCAATCTCCGATTTCGCCGTGAGCATCAGAACCGGTACCAGGCTTCCCTGCTGTCTTATTTTTTTCAACACAGCAATCCCATCCATCTTAGGCATCATGATATCCAGAATCACACCGTCATAATTTTCCCCTTCCAGATACACCAGCGCCTCTTCTCCATCATAAACTGCATCCACGGAAAAATGATTGTGTTTTAATATTGCCACTAGTGCTTTTGAAAGTTCCTTATTTTTATGCTGTCACCGTACTTAATACCGCTGCCCCGGAAGCATCATATTCCGTATAGCGGTAGTCATAAGCACTGCTGTCCGCCTGAACCAGAGAACCTCCGACACTGCCGCCACGATAGATCGTGTAGGTGGAACCCGCTTCCAGCTCTGGTGACGTATACAGAACATAATTATAATTCTTTGTCGGCTTGATGGCAAGGAGCATATCCTGATCCTTCATAATGGCAAATGCTGTACCAGCACTGATTGAGGAACCGCCTCCCGAATTACCACCCGGTCCAGGTCTCATGCCCCCAAAACCGCCCGTGGAACCGCCATATACTACCAAGGGCTGTTCTTTGCTGGAAGGAGATTCCGCCATGCCGCTTCTCCCAACTGCCAGCAACGTCACCCCGTTACCAATATAATACCCGTCATCCGTATCCACCGCTGAATTTCCATCCGAATCAGGTCCATACACTATAATGGTACCTCCATAAGCATAAAAGGTTCCGTTGCAGTCGATCCCGTCGCCATCCGACGTATAACTGCCGGTTGTCTTTGTTCCATCTGCGTTAGACAACGAGAAACTGTGGGTTTCATCATCTCCTATCATGACATTCAGATAACCACTTAACACTTGTAGCGTATTATCACTGGATGCCGTCTGTGTTTTGGTGTATTTTTCTTCGGATTCATCTTCATATACATAATTTACTTTGGACTTGGAGGCAGCATTGACGCCGTCATCATCTGAATATATCCGGATCACAGGTTCACTGACGGATCATTCTCTCCAAAATCCATGTCTGCATCCATTCCGTCCACAACTGTCAGACTTGCTGTGCCATCTCCCTCATATGCAGAAAACGTCAGCATGGTTTCTGTATCATCTGCACAGATCACTGCCGCCGGACTTTCTGTGTATGCACCGTTTCCTGTCAAAACAGAACTTCCCTTCAATGTCACATGGACATCCGAAGTGGATTTATTGATGTGAAATACAGGAACATCCTCCCCAGCTTCTTTCCCCAATGCACGGTTATCTATAACAAGATGATCCCAGATCAGATTTACCTCTTCCAGGATATTTCCAGCCACAATGATCTCCGTATTTGTCACAGGTTCCAAGACCGTTCCCCCCGTCAGCACATAAGTTCCTGCCTTATTGATCGTAAGAGTTCTCAAATTTCCCTCCTGGGAATACACCGCTGCGCCCTCACCTAAGTTTTCAGCGTTCATACCATCTGCTGTCAAAGTGATAACAGGTGTACCATCTCCTATCAAAGAAGGTGTTTTGGTAACCGGTGCGTCAATACTGACCGCAAGCAGGCTCTCCGCAGCATCCAACTTCTCCTTTGCCACTCTTTTCCCTTCCGGATCAGCAGTAGCCGTTCCGGTGGATGGAGGATTTTCCGGAGGCATACTTCCAGTTGGCGGCACTACTCCTTCCGGTGGCGTCCCCTCCGGTACAGACCCAGCTATAGGAGCCGGGGATGACGTCACCCCCGCCACAGCATCGGTACTGGCTTCCCCCGTCGGAGCTGCCGTATTGGCATTTCTGGAAATCGTATATTTATAATTTGCATAATATGCCTTTTTCTTCTGTTTAAATTGTTTATTCAATTTCTGGTTTGTGACCTTTTCTGATTTTTTTACGGCACAAAGCGACAGAACTGTCGTTTTTTTAACTTTGAAGGTCTTACTTTTCCCACTTTTAATGACTTTACTTTTCTTATACGCTCCTGATGTTTTATACACCAACTTTAAATAAACCTTAAAAATACTATTAGTTTCTATTATATAACAGAAAAAAGGATATCAGAGTACTAACCCCGAATATCCTTTCATTTTGGCCAGTTCCAGACAAGATACACCTGAATCAGCCGTTTCATTGATATTAGCTCCTGCCGCCAATAATACCTGTATCACATCATCTTCTTCTCCATTCCATGAAGAAAACGCAATCATAAGTGGCGTTCTGCCGTACTGGTCCTTTATATCAATGCGGCAGTTTAATTTTAACAGTTTATTGACTGCTTCAAGAAAATTTGATTGAACGGCTATATGAAGATAAGAATAGCCCGCTTTATCTTGAAAATCAACATTTTCAAGATTATTCAACAGCTCTAATGCGTTATCCTTTTTGCCACTTATAGCATAAAAAATTTTATCTCGCCCATACCGGTCCATCTGCTCTTCACCTTTTTATTCGATCTTTTCATACCGCTCAAACACTTTATCTTCACCGCATACATGTTTCGTTCCATCTGCATCTATAATTATGTAATCGTTCTCGTGGATAAAAGTGCGTCCTCTCCGGTGCGTAATATATGGACATACGAAAAAACCGTCTTCATTCTTTACCTTAACCAGGGTATCTGTGACGATCCAGACTTTCGTGACCACATCCGCCCACAGTTCAAAACCGTCTTCAAGCCCTTTGTCTGGTTCGTATTTTACCACATCGGCTTCCATCTCAATCCTTCTGCATTTCATAGGTATCCCCTGCCTTTCTTTTTTTATATTGTAATACAAAACAGAGGAAAAAGCTATTGTTTTTTATATTATGTATGCAGCAGATATTCATTGATTCTAATCTCTGTTCCCTAAAAACTCAATACCTATATCTCCGTTATTATTCAGTAGGTCTAGTGTTTTCTCCCCGCTATTCTTCCTGTCCGGCAAATTACTCCTGCCTTTCTTAATATCACATGAAATATTATAATCTTCATAGCTCCCCGCGATTGAGCCAAAAATATCTCCATTTTTGTTGCTTACCGATACGGCCCTGCCCGCTGCCAATTTGTCAAAAATGATGTTGCCGCCATTTGAGGAAAGCACCACCTGATCTGCTACGGTTATCGGAGGAAGCAAAATATCCCCATTGGTAGTTGAAAGATTCAGCACGGACAAAAGGACTTCTGGAATTTGCAGCGAGATAATACGGAAGTCTTCAGAAGTTTTTCCACCTATATAATCTGTCCAGTCTTTGTTATTTTTTGCATTCATCGCCAGCACCTTATCATTGGAAACAGAAATGTCGTAACACTCCTTATTGTTTTCAAAATACTCCATATGGATCTGGTCATCAGCAGAAAGAGAAACTTCAATTTCTCTGTCTCTCACATCAATGCAGATCCCCGTTACCTCTTGTCCATCAACGGTGTAATCTTTTTTCGTAAAAGGGGCCGCATCACTGGAACAACCTGTTAAAATAAAGATGCCTGATAACAGACACAAGGTAAGTAAAATCATCTTTTTCATAAAAAAATCATCTCCTTTTGTTTTAGACAAGTCTATTGTCTTTTAAGTTTTTCTGTGATATGATGAGTATAAACCTTTGTGTTACACAAATGTCAAGAGCAAAGAGGGATAAGAGTGAAAAATTATTTTTCTATTGGAGAAGCTGCAAAAACTGTTAATATGACTAGAGAGACATTACGCCATTATGACCGGATCGGTTTAGTAAAACCGAGCCAAAAAGACAAATGGACAAATTACCGCTATTATACGGAGCAGGATATTGTATTGCTTCATACAGTCCACGCTTTACAGCAGATGGATCTGCCCCTCAAAAAAATAAAAGAAGTTTTAGAGTATGATGACCTGCAGAAAATTATTGATTTTATGGAGGAAGCAGAAAAAAAGGCTGATAAAAAGATTGCTTCTCTACTATACAGCAAGACAAAAATACAGTCGGCAAAACAGGACTATAAAAAGAAACTCTACGAGCAGCAAACAATGGAGCAGCTGCTTATAAAACATTTTCCACAACGCACTATCTTACTTTCTGATACAATGGAAACACCAACACTTGATAATTTATGGAATTATCTCAGCCATTTCTATGATATGATTGACCCGCCGCACAGGGACATGTTTGCTTTTGAAGATTTAGCGGGCATTTATACGGAGAATGGCGTATCAAAAATGTTTGCTGTATGTACTCAATATGAAAAAACAGAAGGACTAAAAACTTTACCAGAAGGAAACTATCTGTGTGCAGGCTGCACCGGAAAAGACAAAAATAATAAACTAAAAAGCCTGCTGCAGACAGCAAAAGAAAAATATCATGTCGAACCCAGGTTTACTATACAGCAGATTGTCGTATCCGGCATATTACAATGGAATTATCAGGTACAGGTATTTTTAGGGGATTAGAAGAAACAGTCTGCTTCATGGTGTATTCTCTCCTTCATGTAAAAGTAAGTTTCCGGATATCAATCTGTTTATTATCAATGGTCCAGATCTGCTCCTTTGTATGATATGTCAGCACGATCTCAAATTCTACACCACTGGAGGACACGAGGCAATAATACCGCTCGCCAAACACGCTTACCGGCTTGTGCCACTTTACTTTCTCAATCTTTAATTTAAGATCTCCCAGACGCACATAGACTGGCAGCACAACACCTCCGGTAGAAAAACTGGCGATGGCCGGAATCACTGTCTGCCGTTCATTATTCAGTTCCTCATTCACCCATTCTTTTTCTGTTTCAAAAAAAGACACAGCAATCACCTCTTTTTTAGTATAGGCTGTTGTGTCTTTATTATATCGAACATATATTCTGTTTTCAATGGGAATTTCTTCCGGTTTCCTAACATACCAGCTCGACGGCAGGTTACCCAAAGTAAACCAATTCCTCTTCCGGCGCTTCTGCCGGCTCCACCTTGTCTGCGTACAGCACCGGGAAATCCATATCATGCTTTCGGCTCTTCTGGGTCTTTACCTTTACCGTCACTGTCACCCACGAATTGCCAGCAAGTTCGGAAGCCTCAGGAAAATGGCACATAAAACCAATTTTTGCAATGTCATCCTCACAGCAGGTCATCGCCTGTCTGGAAGGCACAAAGGCATCCTTAGGAAAGGAACGGTTCCGATAAACCTGCCCTTTGAACCGGATGGTCTTACCTGCATATTTTTCTGGATGCTCACTGATATCCAGATACCAGAGGCCAAAATCATCATCCTCCAGCACAATAAAATCCTGGTTGATGTCATAGGGAAGCTCCTCTGCAATATTGCTCTCCACCGTGCCATCCTCTGCCTCAAAGAGCACCTGTGCCCTCCGGTTGATCGCCTTTACACTTCTCCTGGCTGTGGGTTTATTCATAGCGTCGGTACAGCGGTTGAAGATCACCAGATCTGACATCTGAAAATGCGCCATCAGAAGTGGTTTCATATTGCTGCTGTACACTTCATAGGTAAGAGCATTTACCGTCGTGAAAGTCTGCACCACAATCCAGTTTTCGGGCAGAACCTCCCCAAAAAGCCGCTCCATATCCCACATTCCATTGTATTCGATAACCACCCGGTTCGGCTTGTATTTTTCCTGGAGTTTCCTGCAGGTTTCTTCTGTAAACTCCTCTTCTTCTTCGATGACGACACAGGAAATGCGGTTCTGCATAAGCAGTTCCGCCTCGATCTCATGCTCTCCCTCTTCACAGAGGATCAGCAGAGTTTTGGAACCATCGGAGAAATTTCCCTCCTCGATCACTTCCTGAATACAGGTGGTCTTTCCACTTTCCAAAAACCCGGTAAACAGATAAACCGGTATTTCTTTATTTCCAAACATGAACCTTTCCGCCTTTCTGAATCTTTGATCCCCATTACTTTCCGATAAACAGCTCCCTCAGACCGGCTTCCTCCAGCCCGGCGCCGATCACACAGATTCTTCCTGTATAATCTGCACTTCCCCGGCGGATCTCATATTCCCCCGGCACCAGATCAAAGTGGAACCACTCGCCTTCCTCCGCCGGGACAATTCCCTTTGCCCGAAGGATCGTCCCCAGCTTCACCTCTTCGTCCGCAATCTTCTCCAAAATATCTTTCAGCTCCGCCTCTGAATATTTGTGGGCGGTCTCCATGCCGATGCTGGTAAATACATCATCGGCATGATGGTGATGATGGTCGTGATCATGGTCATGCCCGCACCCACAGCTACACTCTTCTCCGTCGTGATGATGGTGGTGATGCTCGTGCTCTTTGTGGTCGTGGTCCTCATGATGATGGTCGTGACAGCATTCTCCGTCGTGATGATGATGGTGATGCCCATGCTCTTCGTGATCATGGTCCTCATGATGATGAACATGTCCGCACTCCGGACAAACTTCTGCCTCCTGCAGAAGTTCCTTTTCAAGACTGTTTTCCTTTTCCATAGCCGCCAGGATCTGTTTTCCATCAATCTCCTCCCACGGCGTTGTGATGACTGGCGCTTCTGCGTTATGCTCCCGGAGCAGCTCCAGACATGTCTGGAGTTTGTCTTCTTTCATCGCTCCAGTACGGCTGAGCACGATGGTGCCGGCATGTTCGATCTGATTATTATAAAACTCACCAAAATTTTTCATATACATTTTACATTTGGCAGCATCTGCCACCGTCACAGAACTATTGAGCTTTACTGCCTCCTGCGGCAGCTTTTCCTTCACACCAAGAACCGCCTTGATCACGTCCGACAGCTTACCCACCCCAGAGGGCTCAATGATAATGCGGTCAGGGGAATATTTCTCCAGTACCTCACCCAGAGCAGTCCCAAAATCTCCCACAAGAGAACAACAGATACAACCGGAGTTCATCTCCGTGATATTAATACCTGAATCTTTCAAAAAACCGCCGTCAATACCGATCTCACCAAATTCATTTTCGATCAGAACCAGCTTCTCTCCCTCAAATGCCTCCTTGATCAGTTTTTTAATCAAAGTTGTTTTGCCGGCTCCCAAAAAGCCGGAAATAATGTCAATCTTTGTCATCTTTCCTTTTCTCCTTTTTTCATTCATAAATCTATTTCACCCGGTGTATCAGTCCGTCGGCGCTAATTTCACCTCAAATTCTTTCAGCACCAGTTCACACCGCTTCAAAATGCTGATAATCCTTGGAATACTTCCAGTCTCCTCCCCAGGAAAAACCATATTTTTTAAAGATTTTATATACCTTATCCCCCCGGTGGATCATATAATCCTTGTACTTTCCTTTACATTTGGAAATCTCCCGGACTTTATATGCCCTGCTGTTTGCCGGCGCGATCCCATAAGAGGTAATATAGGGATTGATCCTGGGATTGATGTCTATGGCAAGACCCAGGCTGTGCTTGGACAGTTTATTGGAATTTGCCACCTTACGGTAATTAAATGCCGATGTATTGTTATCTGCCATCGACGCCTCATCCTCTGCTCCGTATTCATCCACCAGCTTCATCTTTTCAATGGGATATTTGAGTTTATAAAGCTGGTAGAACACCTTCAGTGTCCGCCGGGCAATCTTTTTATTTACGATCATTTCACCTTCCTGCATATTTCCATCAAAGTCAATATAACGGATCTGCAGATAGCGCAGAGTGTTCAGGGAAATTTTAGCGCCTTTTTTATAAGATCTGCCCTGAATCCGTCTTTTTATCTCCTGGTCAATCTTTTGGGAGGTAAATCCTTTTTTATAAGTATATTTTCCGCCCCCTGCAATACAGGGCTTTGCCATCCACACCAGCGTTGTCGTAAAGACAACTGCCGTCACTGTAAAAATCCTACACCATTCTTTCTTTGTCATCATCTTCTAACTTATACCTTTTCCTTTCAAAAGTCAAATCTTTGTCTCTATCTTACAACAAACAAAACAATTAAACAAGACCGCTCTGCTTCTTTTTTCTCCTTTTCCAGCTATAGAAACCATAGGCGTCATTGACCAGAAATATAACGAAACAAAGGATCATCGGCATATATTTCAATTCCGACATGGCTGCCATCACCCATAAAATAATCAGAACCACATCATTTGCCCCATAAGCCACAGCATACCAGGGACTTCTCAGCAGCATCAGGCTGGAGGCCAGAAAACTGGTGGCAATGGAAATGGTACTAAAGAATATATTAGGCGTCTCAAACCAATCCAATACAAAATAAAACAAGATTGTCACGAAAACCGTGGCAACACTTAAAACCAGCCAGCTCCCTGGTTTCAGATGTTCTACCTTTACCTCCTTATCGTCATAGGGATTTTTCAGCCAGGTGGCCACCGACAGCAGCGCGATGGGCGCTGTCATTCCAAGATATGTGATCATCTCCCCCCAGTATCGGAACTGAAAGGAAATAAGTGCGTATAAAATGCTGAATCCGATAGTAAGAATCTGCCCCAGCACATCCCCCTTCGCCACAAAGATCAATGCCGTAACACCGACGAGAGAGGCCGCCAGTGTCAGCCATGCGCCATTCCCCGACAGAATAAAAGCCCCTGCTACCAGGATTACGGAAACTATCCAGAGAACCTTCTCAAATGTATTTAATTTTTTCACTGACTCGATCATCTTATCCTCCTTATCCAGCCAAAACCAAAGAAAAAGCATCCATGACATATCTACAATGACCTAACGATACATCTACGAATGCTTCTGCATTTCTACTACCCGGTGGCAGTTTTCTATATTGAAATTTTCTATCAGTATAACACTTGCATATAAAAGCGTCAAGGACTTGAGAAAAGAAACAGAGGAAATATTCTGAAAAAAAGACTTGATTTTCTCAGCCTGACATGATATTATAATTGTCGGAAGTTTTTCCGGGGTATGGCTCAGTTTGGCTAGAGCGCATCGTTCGGGACGATGAGGCCGCAGGTTCAAATCCTGTTACCCCGATAAGAAAAAAGGCAGAACAGAGGTTCTGCCTTTTTTTATCTGAATAGGAAAGTTCTCAAGAGCACTATTGAACTGACTTCACGTCGCCGCCTACTTAAACTTTACGGCGGTTCCATATGCCATAACTTCTGCTGCTCCCTGCATAACAGCCGCTGAGGCATACCTGACATTCACGATCGCATCCGCACCCAGGCTCTCCGCTTCTGCTACCATTCTCTTCGTGGCAAGAGCTCTTGCCTCATTCATCATATCGGTATATGCTTTCAGCTCTCCTCCCACAAGGGTTTTAAAACTCTGGGTAATATCCCGTCCTACATTTTTTGACTGGATCGTACTTCCCTTTACCAGTCCAAGCATCTCCAGCTCTTTTCCACTGATTGTTTCAGTATTGACTAAGATCATCTTCTTCTCCGCTCCTTATTTCTTTTATTCTGCTCACAGTTACGCCGATCATCACTCCCGCCAGGGCAAGGGGCACAAAGATAAGAAGCCCCTTTACCAGAACCGAAATGCTGCTGATCAACGCCAGCACTACCGCCAGGCCAGTATAATAAATCACAAATAAAACTGCGATCACTACCGGGGCGACCATTTTCCTTCCGTGAAGGTTCATTTACACATCCATCCCCTCATCCTTTAACGTATCCTTCACACCAGCCACGACCGCTGTGACAGCTGCCACGACTACGACCACCGCAATGATAACGATTGCCACACCGCCTGTAAGAATTCCCATCATCTAACACCTGCCTTCCATCTGAAACATACTTAAAGAATCGACACCAGAAACAAAAGGTATTCTGTACCTGGCATCATAAATTATTTCCATTGTACCATAAAATGATAAATGATACAATCCTATTTCCACTTGAATTCAGGGCATCAACAAATTCACGCCGCCAGGCTAAATGATCAATACTGCAACCTTTGACTTCTTGGCATCCTTCAGAATACTTTTTAAGAAATCGGATATTTCATTACTGCTCATGTTCTTAGAAAGACCTGATTCATAAATTGAGTCTATGACGATTAATTCAGAGTACTCTGAATTAACAAATTTCTTGGCGGTGATTAAAGCATCAACAGAATCACATTTTACGAGGGTAAGATAATCATGAATAATATCATGTGCTCTTGCCTGTGTCCGGGTATATGCATTTCCACCGTCAAGATACATAATGTTTGCTCCGATTATTTCTTTCTGCAGAGAAGAAATAACCGAAAAAGCTAATTGTCTGCTATTCATATGCATCTCTCCTTCTTATATTTTTAATCATACTCTCTATTTTTCAAATCGTCAAGTGGGATGAATTTTCACTTCTCTTCTATATTCCAGTAACTTGTGGCGACAGATTACGGAAACTCAAATTTTTTTCTTTTGATTTATCAGGAACAAAATTGATTTATTCAAGAACACGCATACTTCCCGTCTGTTTTTTCCAAACACCTATAAAATACCAAAAGAACAGCCCCTCTTCTTCTGTCCGCTTTAAATCCCGATTTGTAAAACACCTTGATTTTTTACGAAATAACGGGTATAATGGATTTAGTTGTAAATTTTATTCACAGGAGGTATTTTTTATGAGGCGAAAAATCATAGCAGTCTGCCTTTCCGCAGCTGTCGCACTGTCCGCCCTCGCATCTGGCGGAACAGCAGACGCAGCGGCAAAGCCAAAACTGAAAACAAAGAAGATTTCTATCTTGGTTAAGAAGAGCAAAACCATCAAAATTACAAAAAAGGGGAAATTTAAGATCTCCTTCCAATCCAAAAACAAAAAAATTGCAAAGGTCTCTTCCAAAGGAAAAGTAACCGGAGTGAAAAAGGGAAGTACTAAAGTTGTTGTTTACTACAAAAAAGGAAAAGCGGCCAAAAAGAAACTGGGCACCGTTTCCGTAACAGTAACATCCAAAACGACTCCGGTTCCAACTCCAGCCGTGTCCGCAGCACCGCCGGCACCTACACCGAACATAACCAACCCGCCGGCACCATCACAGGCACCAGGCGGCCAGACACCAGACACTAATCCCCCGGTATCCACACCAGAGGGGCCAACTCCGATGCCTACCCTGGATCCGAACAATCTGGCTACAGTAAATTATCCTACACTGTATTCCGATATTCCGGACCTTGACATCATCCGCCAGGGAGACGCCTATTATATGGTAAGCACAACGATGAATATGTGTCCGGGAGTACCTATTATGAAGTCTACTGACCTGGCCCACTGGCAGATCGTAAATTATGTGTATGATACATTTGAGAATGATGACTTTGCAAACCTGAACAATGGTAAAAACATGTATAAACATGGTTCCTGGGCGGCTTCTCTCAAATACAACGAAGCAGAGGGCAAATACTATGTCGCATTCAACAGCAACGACCACGGATTTTACATATATACCACCACAGATATCGAAAAAGGAACCTGGACAAAATACTCCACGAAAAACAAATACCATGATCCGGCGCTGTTTTTCGATGAAGGTAAGATGTATGTCTTCTCCGGAAGCACACTGCAGCAGCTTGAACTGGATGATTCCAGCAATGCTGTCAAGCCAGTGGGAAGCTCCGTAAAACTCTTTACCAAAGACGATTCCAAATGGAGTCTCTGGGAAGGAGCACATGCCTACAAGGTTGGGGAATACTATTATCTGTTTATCATTGCTTCTCCACAGAGTGGGTGGATGCGCACCGAAGTATGTTACCGTTCCAAGACGCTGGAAGCCGGCGACTGGGAAGAACAGATCATCTATCAGGGTGGCTGCGGCGGCAACGGCGCCGGTCTCGCCCAGGGTGGAATCGTTGATACCCAGTACGGAGACTGGTATGGTTTCCTCTTCCAGGATCACGGCGGCGTAGGACGTATTCCATCGATTGTATCCGTAAACTGGAATTATACCGACAGCGACGGTAACAGCTATGAGGACTGGCCAATGATGGGCACCTACGATGCGGACGGAAACTTTACACCGAGCAAGGCAGAGGATTCTGTTCAGATCAATCTGAATGACAGCGGCCTCGAAAATTACTTTGTAGATGATGACGACTTTACTTACGCAGAAGGTGACAAACTGAAACTGGTATGGCAGTGGAACCACAACCCACAGAACGATTTCTGGTCCGTAACTGACAATCCTTGATATCTTCGTCTGACGACGGATAGAGTGGTAGACAACATTATGTTTGCCCACAACTCATTGACACAGCGTACCTACGGTCCTTCCTGCAAATCCGAGACCAAGATCTCCATCGGTCAGATGAAACCGGGGGATTTTGCAGGTCTGGCTTCTGTATCGGATAAACCGGCTATGATCGGCGTAATGTGCGATGAGAACGGTGACAAATACATCACCCAGGCATCCTCGCCATTCCCAACAGGCACTGGAACTGAGACCACAATAAATGGTCAGGCGGAAGAAAAACTTTCAGACGACGCCGAAGTGTACCTGAAAATTGAGTACAGTTTCTCCACAAATGCTAACAATGACAAGGCAAACTTCTTCTACAGCCTGGATGGCACCAGCTGGACCAAACTGGGCTCAGAACAGAAATTAGGCTTTTCTACAAGTACTACATTTATGGGAACAAGAACCTGGCTGTTCAACTATGCAACAAAAGAAGCAGGCGGATATGTAGACTTTGATTATTATAAAATCTATGACTGATCCCATATAGGATGTCTCAAATTCACATTATAAAACTGCGTGCAGCCCGCCACGGGCTGCACCTTTTTTATCCTACTAGGAAAGTTCTCGAAGTGCTGAGCCAAGAATCACTTGTGATTCTTCAGAGGTGTGCGTCTTTCAGCCGCACCTTTTTTATCTCTTCCTTCCGCATTTCCCACCAGGAACCTTTTATCCCGCTGTGCATATGTTATATTAAAACACCAGAAAACAATTATAAAAAGGGGGATTTTTAATTATGCCTGAAAATCATGAAAGCTCACCAGAAATCCTTAGTGAATCCTTTGACCCACCATGCAAAGAAGTATGCAAAAAGATCGGCTATCAGTATGCCGATATCAGCGTTCCCATTGAACTGAAGCCAAACGCAACCATCGGCTGTATTGAATCCGAGTGCTGCGGTGAACCTTCGGTGTACTGTAAAGAAAATTATACCGGAAACTCCTGCGAGATCACTGTCACCCAGAAAATTCTCATTAAGATTCCTGTAGAATTCAATGTGATCGCCTGTGTAGGGGAAGAGCAGATTTCCTGCGGAGATGACGACCCCTGCTGCTAAATCTTTTCCTAGCTCGATGATATTAGGAAAAACAACAATAAAAACCCTTTGCATCTGCCAGGATGTAGAGGGTTTTTATTTCTTTGGAACAAAACCAAATTTTGAACTTTTAGTTGAACTTTTTTATAAAACATGCTATGATCATCTTTGAACCAATGTCATAAATTGAACTTCAGAGGGGGGGACAAGCAGAATATGGCAAGAGAATCTTTTGCAGATAGATTGAAAAAGGCAATGAATGAACGTGGGATCAAACAGGTGGATCTGATCCGATATGCCCAGGAACAAGGTGTAAAGCTCGGCAAAAGCCATATCAGCCAGTACGTAAGCGGGAAAACGGTTCCCAGAGCCGATATGGTTCATTTTCTGGCCGGGGCGCTTCAGGTGGATCCAGACTGGCTTAATGGAATCACTCCCGAGCAGGAGACGGAAGGAGAAACAGATATGCGCGAATTTAAAAAATCATCTAAATTAGACCATGTATTATATGATGTCAGAGGTCCGGTGGTTGAGGAAGCCACCCGGATGGGAAACACGGGAACAAACGTATTAAAACTAAACATTGGAAATCCCGCCCCCTTTGGTTTCCGTACTCCTGACGAGATTATCTACGATATGCGCCAGCAGCTGACAGAGTGCGAGGGATACTCCACGGCCAAAGGTTCTTTTTCAGCCAGAAAGGCCATCATGCAGTATGCACAGCTCAAGCAGATCCCCAATGTATCCATCGAAGATGTGTATACTGGAAATGGTGTCAGTGAATTGATCAACCTGTGTATGTCCGCCCTGCTGGACAATGGAGATGAGATCCTGATCCCCTCCCCGGACTATCCGCTGTGGACGGCATGTGCCACCCTTGCCGGCGGAAAGGTCGTACACTATGTCTGTGACGAACAATCGGACTGGTATCCGGATCTGGAGGACATAAAGAAGAAAATCAACAGCCGGACAAAAGCCATCGTTATCATTAATCCAAATAATCCAACAGGAGCTCTGTACCCCAGGGAAATATTGCAGCAGATCGTGGAGATCGCAAGAAAACACCAGCTGATCATTTTCTCGGATGAGATCTATGACCGCCTGGTTATGGATGAAGAAGAACATGTCTCCATCGCCTCCCTGGCGCCGGACCTGTTCTGTGTCACTTTCAGCGGATTGTCAAAGTCCCACATGATCGCCGGTTTCCGCATCGGCTGGATGGTCCTCAGCGGCAACAAGACGATGGCAGCGGACTATATAGAGGGAATCAATATGCTCTCCAATATGAGGCTCTGTTCCAATGTCCCAGCTCAGTCCATCGTCCAGACAGCCTTAGGAGGACATCAGAGCGTAAAGGATTATATCATACCCGGGGGACGGATTTACGAGCAAAGAGAGTACATTTACAAGGCTCTGACCGATATCCCTGGCATCACCGCGGTGAAACCCAAAGCGGCATTTTATATCTTTCCAAAATTGGATATCAAAAAGTTCAATATCATGGATGACGAAAAATTTGCACTGGACCTGTTACGTGAAAAACATATTTTAATCATTCACGGTGGAGGCTTTAACTGGAAACAGCCGGATCATTTCCGTGTTGTCTATCTTCCCCGGATAGAAGTCTTAGAGCAGGCTTCCAAAAAAATTGCCGATTTTCTCAGCGGATACCGGCAGTAAAAAAGTGCTGAGAAACTCGCACTTTCTCCGCAAATTGAAAACTTTCCCACTAAATACACTTTAGGCGCAGCCCTTTCTCCTGGTTTTTACCCATGAGATTGAGCTGCGCCCAAAATATTAATATGTTCAGTTACCCTATTTTTTTTGTCTTCTTACTGCTGTAAGTCCCATAAATAGTTTTCCCTGAAGATTTCACAAAGGCTCTCGCACGGAAATAATATTTTTTTCCCTTACGAAGCTTCTTGATCGTGCAGGTTAATTTCTTTGTCGTGATCTTCTTCACATTTTTCTTGAATGACTTATCCGTCGCACATTGGATCTGATAACCAGCTGCACCTTTCACTTTTTTCAACTTAACAAGGCAGTTGTTTTTCCCCTTCTTCTTCACACTGGCTATCTTTGCTTTTCCAGGTTTTACCACAGAAGGTTTTATACTTTCATCAGGTACCGACGGTGTCGGGACAGGAACAGATGGCGCTGGTGTCACAGATGGCAACGGGCTCTGAACCGGTGGTGCCGGCTCTGGATTTTCTGGCTGTAGAACTTCCTTTCTCGTAAACTGCCAGGTATCCAGGTTAAACAGCTTCGCATTTTCTTCACCCCGGAATATAAAGTACAGGTCATGAACCCCGGTGACCTCCTCGCTCAGCTCTGTTGTAAAGTCCTCATAGGTATTCGTACTTCCGGTATCAGTAATCTCCACTGTGCCAATCTGCCTCTCATTCTCAGTGCCATAGTCGAGCCACAGCTCAATGCTTCCGGAAACCGTGTCACAATCCGGATTGAATATTACGTTTCCTTTGTTGTCCTCGGTGAGATCCGTGGCCGGAAGCCCCTCGCCGCAGGCGGCGGATACCTTGAAAGTCTCTGCTCTGGTATCGCCAAAATCTACATTCGCCACCTTAATATAGTCATTGTTATCGATGTCACATACGGCGACGCCAAACAGGGCTGCTGACTTCCAGAACGCTTCTTTTCCGGTAACCGGGTCAATATCTGTACAGGCAGCCTTCGCTTTCGTCTTTACGCCTTTTCCCGTACCGTTAAACCCACCGGTCACACCATCCAGATTGGATGCCCAGCAGATCGTCTCTGCCTGGTTCAGTTCATAAGGATTCAGAGTGCCGACAGGATCTACACTGAAAAATGGCGTTCCTTTTGTGGTGTCTTTGATCCCCTGTTCAAGAAGAGCCGCCACATTATCTCCTGTCTCCTTAACGATCAGGTTATTTTCATCATAAGAAAATTCTTTAACACAGACAGAACGGTCTGAACCGGTTCCGCCCACCAGCATTTCATTCAGATAAAATAAATAATTACGGCCTTTAAATTCTATCACACCCGGATGAATACAGGAATAACCAAACTCTCGGTCCATCACCAGCCCCCGGTAGGTCCATGGACCAAGGGGGGAAGGTCCAGTGGAGTATTCTACTGTTTCACCCGGAGTACGTCCTCCCACGAAAAACATGAAATAATCGTCTGTACCTTCCTTGCCGTCATCGTGCTTGATGACCCAGGGGCCTTCTTCAAATGCCGATCGTTTCTGTTCGCTGCCACTGGGTTCCGTCGGGAATTTTCCCGTCTTTTCTTTGCCCTGGGTAGGCTCCCCAAAGGAAGCATAGCCTTCGTCTCCATAGGTCTGAAAACTGTGAAGCCCCGGACGCACTTTCCCAAGAATGGTATTATCTTCCTTGCTGAAGCGGGGGTCTATGGTATTTTCTTCCTCCGATATCACACCATCTCCATCCGTATCCGGATCTACATCCAGCAGGTCATCGGTAAGCTTACAGTAGCGCAGATAGGGATTGCCCCAATATAAATAGTAATCATAATTTTCTACATCTTCCGGGTTCCCATGATCCTCTACCAGCACGGTGGGATCAATATTTCCCCCTCCCCAGCCGCCGTCGATGAGATATTTGCCAGGGGTCGCATCTTCAAAGGGGCCCCAGGGGTTATCCGACACAGCCACATCGATCTTCGTGCCATTGAAGGGGGCAAAAAGATAATACTTATTCTTCCACTCCCCATCCTCAAAAACAGGTTTTGTCACAACATGCTGTGCCCAGGCGCGCCAGTTTTTTGTTCCGTTAAAAGTCTCCGCATGAGCGATCTGCCCAAGATCGGTCCAGTTCACCATATCTTTCGTTGAAAAGCAGCGCCATTCATTCATAAGGCTCCATTCCGTAGACGCAGTTTCCCGCCGCTCATCTCTTGTGGTGTATACGTACAGTGTATCCCCGACTACAATGGGCGAAGGATCCGCCGTATACATTGTCTGCACAATAGGGTTTTCCGCCTTCACATTTATGCTGTCAGGCATGCTGCACAACGTGCCGATGCACACAGCAAGGGAAACCGCCAGTATTCTTTTAAAGTACCTTTTCATTCACATTACCTCCTTCTGCCAAAACTGGCTTGCTGCTTTCAGCAGCATCGCCATTCGTAAAAGTCGACTGCTCCATGCTTTACTTTTACAATAAATGATTAATACTATTATAACAAGGAAGGATTTTATGAACAATGACCGATACACTCCAAAATAGTGACGGATACTAAGATGCTTCAGATATGATCAATCCTGCTTTTTACCCTTGCTCTATTCTTCCAAAAATCTTCCTGGCACCCACAGCGATCATAAGGGAACCCCACCGGAAAACAGAACTACCGCATACTCAAATCCTCTGCAGATCTGAAACAGGACACCATAGAATGCATTACCCAGGGGCCGCCATATAGAAGCATCAGCGTAACCGTTCCGTAAAGTGCCGAGGAGCCGGACAGATTCAGCAGGTCTGGTAGATAGCTGTCAGCTCCTGCAGCCGTTCTGACATTTCTCACCTCTTTCTATCCCGTATGAAATTCCACACCTCCCTTTCTTCCGGCATAACCTTCAATGCCCCTTTTCTCGTTGTGATGATAGAAGATGCCGCATTGGCAAACTCCAACATATTATACAATTTATTTGTATCCAACCCCTCCAGTCCATATTCCAAAATTCCACGCAGCACACATGCCAAAAAGGTATCCCCTGCACCTGTTGTTTCTATTGTATCTTCATTCAAAAAAGGCTCACACTCTACTTTATTTCCTGCATAATAGACCCGGCTCCCCTTTTTACCCATCGTGGCAAAAATGAGCGGTGTACGGTACTGTTTCTGTATCTTTGATACTCCGTCATCAACATCCATACTCCCGGTAAAAAAAGCTATTTCATCATCCGAGATTTTTAAAATATGGCACTGGCTGATTCCGTATGCAATCTTTTCCTTTGCAACATCCAGACGATCCCACAGAGGAGGACGAAGATTGGGATCAAAGGAAATGAGAGCTCCGGCACCCTTTGCCGTCTCGACTGCCATTTTCGTTGCTGCTTCTATCCCCTGCGCTGTCATGGACAGGCTTCCGAAATGAAAGAGACGAGTATTTTGCAATAAGGAAACATCCACATCCGTTTTTCTCAACATCATATCTGCCCCCGGATTCCGGTAGAAAGAAAAACTCCGGTCTCCATCTGGTGCTGTTTGTACAAATGCCAGCGTTGTCAGCACTTCCTCATCCATGATCAGATTTTTGGTATCAATCCCCTGCTCTGCCAGGGCATCTCGCAGCATTATTCCAAAAGAATCCTTCCCCACTTTTCCAATAAATGCTGTTTTAGCACCAAGTTTCTGCAGCATAGACAGAACATTGCAGGGGGCACCTCCCGGATTTGCTTCAAGTATCGGATTCCTCTGGGCACTTATTCCATTTTCTGTAAAATCTACTAGTAATTCTCCCAAAGCAACTACATCATATTTTTTCAAACTGGTCACCCTCTTTCCCATTTTCATCCAAAGAGATGGTATACTTTTCTATGCTTATAACTGCTTTTTTGTCACACTCCAGTATAATGTCCTCTGCCCCAAGGGGAGTGTAAAAAGTAGAGGTAAATGTCTGAATCCCATCATTTACAAACAGTTCCACAGAAAAACGATCTAAAAGGAAACGAAGTTTCAAAGTTTTCTCCGTCTTTTTTATTTTCATGCTTCTCCGGCAAACTGCATCTCTTTCCATGCCGGAATAGGTCCGGTCAAATTCAATGGTTTGTGTGGCACAGATGTAGCGGAAACTGGTATGATATTTCTCATTTACCGCAAAAGAAACAGTAAACTCCTGATAGTCTCCCTCCTGTAATTCCATTGTTAAATCCAGTACCCGTCCCCGAAGTTCTGGCAACTGGCATTTTCCACATATCTCTTTGTCCGTATATATCACCGGCTCTGTACGATAATGTTCCAGTTCCTTTACCGGCTGCTGATACAATTGATTGTTCCGCAGCGTAAGCTGTCTCGGAATCGTCATCATCCCATTCCATTTCTGCTCTGCCGGCTTAATATTCATATCCCATGACTGCATCCATGCAATCATAATCCGCCGTCCATCCTCCGTTTCCAGTGTCTGCGGTGCATAAAAGTCTGTTCCATAATCAAGAGAAACTACCTGTTCTTCCAGCAAGCGGTATTGTTTCCTGTCATATTCCCCGATTAAAGCAGCTGACTGATTCCCATTGTGAAATTCTGCTCCGTCTGCCTGCATATCCTGCGGAGAGACAACTAAAATATGTTTCTGTCCTAATGGAAAAAAGTCTGGGCATTCCCACATTTTACCATATTTCCCCTGATTATCCGCCAGCACTGACAGATACCGCCATTCTTCCAAATCCCCTGACTCAAACAAAACCACCTGACCATTCTGTTTTTCATTTTTATTGCCCACTGCCAGATAATAGGTATCCCTTTCCCTCCAGACTTTGGGATCCCTGAAATCCTGTGTGGAAAATCCCTTCGGAAGCTGCCCCGCTGTAATAACCGGGTTTCCACTTACTTTTTTGTAGTATATGCCATCTCCTATTGCCAGGCACTGCTGCTGGACAACCTCTATTGTGCCATCCTCCCTCTCCTTTTCCATCACTCCAGTATACAACAAGGCATGACCTTTTTCTGTCTCTATGGCACTGCCAGAAAAACATCCGGCAGCGTCATAGTCCATATCCGGCGCCAAAGCTACTGGCAGCTCTTTCCATTTTACAAAGTCTTTTGAAATACAGTGTCCCCAGTGCATCGGTCCCCAGGAATCACGATATGGATGATACTGGTAGAATAAATGAATTGTTCCCTGAAAGACGGAAAATCCGTTGGGATCGTTCATCCACCCTACCGGCGGGGTTACATGAAATACCGGTTTCCCGCACAGATCAATCCGATTCTCTTCCTGATACTTATTTGCTCTTTCCAAATCATTCATTTCAAGCCTCCTTCATCTCTCACAGTAATTGCCTCTTCCGTTTCCGGATCAAAAAAATGCATTTTATGTGGCATCATTACAAACTCTATGGTATCACCAATTTTGCTTACCTCATATTTTGAAACCCTTGCCACAGACGTAATCCCGCCAAACTCAAAATACAGATTATTCTCATTCCCCATAATCTCCGTATTGTCAATGACCGCCTGCTGCCTTATGTTTTTATATACATCCAGATTCTGGTCGTCAAATTTAATGTCCTCGCCACGGATTCCCATAATCATACGATCAAAGCCCTGCAGTTTTGTCACTACAGCATCAGGCAGCGTAATATACTTTCCATCGGAAAACGTAATGCCATTTCTCTCTACCCGGATATCATAGAAATTCATCTGTGGTGAACCGATAAAACCTGCCACAAATTTATTACATGGATGTTCATACAACTCCATTGGCTTTCCCGTCTGCTGCACAATACCATCTCTCATAATAACAATTCGGTCTGCCATCGTCATTGCTTCCACCTGATCATGTGTCACATAAATGGTCGTGCTGCCCAATTCACGGTGCAGCTTGCTTATCTCATTTCTCATACTGACACGCAGTTTTGCATCCAGATTTGACAATGGCTCATCCATCAGAAATACTTTCTGATTCTTCACGATCGCCCGCCCAAGAGCAACTCTCTGTCTCTGACCGCCGGACAAATTCTTTGGTTTTCGGTAACGGTATTCCTCCAAACCAAGTACTTCGACTGCCCAGTCCACCTTTTTCTTAATCTCATCTGCCGGCACCTTCATATTTTTTAACCCATAGGAAATATTTTTCTCTACTGTCATATGGGGATACAGCGCATAATTCTGGAACACCATAGAAATTCCCCGGTCCATCGGCGCAACCTCATTCATTTTCTTTCCATCAATATACAGTTCCCCGCTGCTGATTTCCTCAAAGCCGGCAATCATCCGAAGCGTTGTTGACTTTCCACATCCGGATGGTCCAACAAAGGCAATAAACTCCTTTTCCTCAATCGCCAGGTTGAAATCCGTCACTGCGTTTTTATCTGTCTTATCGTATTTTTTGCATACATTCTTTAATTCAATAAAACTCATAATTAGCCCTCCTTTGAACCGGTGGATACAACACCTTCTACAATCTGCTTGGAAAACAGTGAATATATGATGATTACTGGTATGGTAATCATTGTAATCACTGCCAGTTTCTGCCCCATCGTGGTATTATCATTTGACGTAATTGCATTTAGTCCAATCTGTGCGGTCAGCAGGTCTCCGGATGTAAATACCAGCGACGGCCACAGATAGTCATTCCAGACATTCAAAAATGTAAATACGCTGACTGTCGCAACCACACTCTTTGACATTGGCAGAACCATCGTAAAGAAATACTTAATCGGTTTGCAATGGTCAAGCTGAGCCGCCTCGTATACATCATCCGGAAGGCTGACAAACACCTGACGGAATAAAAAGATATTAAAGGGATTTACAATCATCGGAAGGATGTATCCGATTACCGTATTTAACAGCGCGAGTTTGGCGATAAACAAAAAATGGATTGTGATAATTGTTTCCATCGGCACGATCATTAACAGCATAATGATCATCAGCCAGCGTTCCCGGAAGGGAAACTTTATTTTTGCCAGTGCGTATCCGGCAAGCCCATTTACGATAATGCCGAGTACAATGAGTACTGCCGCGTAAAACAGCGTATTTAACATATATCTTACAAACGAAGTGTCTGTCAGGATCTTTATATAGTTGTCAAAGAAGTTTCCATTCAGAGCAGGCGGGACAAACGCCCGGAATGAGTTCATGTCATCCGTGATCGCGGCGTCCGGTTTAAAAGAATTTGCCAGCATCCAGATAACCGGAAACAGGAAGAACAGGGACGCTGCAATCATAATAACAACCAAAATCCAATTATTTCTTTTTTGCTTTTTTGTTAACATGTTTTTCCTCCTTATCTCTGGTCGCAATGGTCTGGATCACAGTAAGTATCATAACGAATACCGCAAAGATGATCGCCATTGTCGATGCCAGACCGATTTCCCAGTTGACTGTACCGGTTTCATAAATGTCATAAACCATCGTATAGGTGGAGTGGGATGGTCCGCCGCCTGTCATTACCATTGGCTGCACAAGCATCCGGAATGCCCCGATGGTTATAGTAATAAATACAAAGATGCAGAGCGGTTTTAATTCCGGCAGGGTAATATCCTTAAACTTCTGCCAGGAGGTTGCATGATCCATATCTGCCGCCTCATAAAGCGCCGGATTGATCGCCTGCAGGCCGCCGAGGAAAATAATCATCTGATACCCTACACCTTGCCATGCACTCATAATAGCAATGGAGGGCAAGGCCTGTGACGCGCTGTTGATAAAGGGTTGTGCTGAAATCCCGAAATTGTCCAGAATGGAATTCAGGATGCCTTCCGGGCTGTAGATCTGTATCCACAGGGTAGATACAACCGCCAGCGACATAACAACCGGAAGGAAAAACGCCACCTTAAAATATTTTTTACAATGCGTGACCTTGTTGATGAGCAGCGCCAGTCCCAGTGAGCCGAGCCCCTGTAAGGGTACGATAATAAGTACAAAGCATACAGTATTGATAAACGCCTGACGGAATTCCTCATCCTTAAAGATCTGAAGGAAATTTTCAAATCCCACAAAATGAGTCAGACTTGGGTTCAGGGCAAAGAAATCAGTAAAACTGAATATCAGGGTAAGTATCATAGGCAGGAATAAAAATACGGTAAGCAATACTAACGCCGGTCCGAAAAATGCCATGCCTAAAAGAGATTGTGATTTTTTTCTCATCATTCATTCACCTTATAACGCTTTAACTTGGCGTTAATCCTTTCTATTGCTTTATTCAGTTCAGTTTCCGGTTCGTTTCCGGTCAGCACGCAATTTTCCATAACCTGCTGGAAGGATGTGCTCACCTGTGGATAGACAGGCGTTTTCGGTCTCGGATGCCCGTAGTTGCTAAGCTGGTTATACAGTGCCCGGTAATTTTCATCTGTCTTAAAAATGTCGATGGAATCAAAAGCCTCGTATGTGGAAGGAAAGCATTTTGCCTTTTCCCAAAGCTTTTTCCCGCTCTCCACACCGCTCATCCATTTTACCAGCTCCGTTGCGCCCTCAATATTCTCCGTTCCGGTGGACGCCGCATAAGCCCACGAGCCGGTTGGTGTATAGCGTCCGCCATCCCAGTTGTCTCCTACCACATAGGGGGCGACTCCTAACTGGATGTCCGGATAACTGGTGTAAATGGTGTTTACCTCCCACGCTCCGTCAAATTTGAAGGCGGCACGGCCGCTCTCAAACAGGTTTTCAACCGGAACCTTTGACATATAGCCGTCATCCAGGAGCTTCTTAAAATACTTGATCGTTTCAATGTTTTCTTTCGTATTGAATACGCCGTCCACATTTAGCCCGGTATCATCCACCAGATTTCCGCCATTTGACCAGAAAAACGGTGCATAGTAATAAATTGTCGATTCACCTACCGGAAATGTCATATCCAGTGCATATCCCTTTTTCTGTTCCACCACCGGCTTTACTTTTTCCAGAATAGCAAGAAATTCGGAATACGTCCACGGATGCTCCGCAGACGGGATCTCCACGCCGGCTTTTTCCAGAATATCTTTATTATAGTACAGTCCCACACTTGATTCCATGGCGCCGAGAGCATACAATTTGTTATCATAGGTTCCCTGCTCGATAATGGACTCCAGATAAACGCTCTTTTCTTCTTCTGTAAGTTCCGTTAATGGCTGGATAATTCCGTTGGAGGCGTACGCCGCTACATTCGGTCCGTCCACAGTCAGCACATCCGGCAAATCCCCAGACATAACGGATGCGTTAATCTTATCGGAATAACCGCCGCCGCTGTCATTTCTCGGTATAAACTCAATATCCGCGAAATAGACGCCGTTATACTTCTCATTAAATGCGTCTACGGATTCCCGGTAGCATTTCCCTTCGTCGGTATCCTCGATGGAATGTACCCAGATGGAAAGATACTGCTCTCCCGCATCGTAGCCGGCAATATCGCCCGGATCCGGCTTCTTCCCCTGACAGCCTGTCAGCGAACCGATAAGCAGCACGGTAACCAAAATGGCTAAAGGTAATCTTCTCATCCTTACTTCTCCTTCCTTCTTTACAAATAATCTGTTTCTAAACCTCACGTAAGTGTATACACTTTCTTATAACCGGTTACGTAACCGATTAAGTAACCGGTTACTTTATGTAATAATCTTAACACTCTCATTTTCATCTGTCAAGGATTTTCTCCAAAAAGTTATCGGTTACGTAACCGGTTATTTTTTTATTGATTTTTCCTTTAATCCTTGCTATACTAAATATTAGGACATAAACAAGGAGGTAACTGCCCAATGAGCAAGAAAAAGGTGACATTTGATGACATTGCAAAATATACTAATTTTTCCAAAACGACCATATCAAGATATTTCAATAACCCAGACTCCCTGACAGTAAAAAATCAGGAAATCATCGCCCAGGCCCTTGTAGATTTAGATTATCAGGAAAATAAGCTGGCAAAGGTTCTTGCCAACGGGAAGAGTGAATTTATTGGTGTGATCATCCCAAACCTCTTTCTCCATTATTATGCTGAGATGTTGAACCAGATTTTAAAAACCTATGAAACCTTCGGCTATAAATTTCTGGTTTTCGTCAGTACAGATCATGAAGAGATGGAACGGAAATACATTCAGGAGTTACTGGCATACAAAATTGAGGGCATGATTATTTTAAGCCATACGATTCCGTCAAAAGAACTGGCTGCCAGCAATATCCCCATCGTTACCATTGAGCGCGAAGACAAGTACGTAAACAGTGTAAACACAGACAACTATATGGGGGCAGTACAAGCTACAAGCATTTTGGCAAAAAGCGACTGTGATGTTCTGCTTCATATCAATTCTGACGTTCCAGAAGCCACACCTTCCTATGGACGTATTTCGGGATTTCTGGATATTTGCAGGGAATACAATATGGAACATGAGCTTATTCTGCGAAATCTTGGAAATTCCTATCGTGAAACCGTAGACTGTATGCGGCAGACTTTTGATTATATTAAAAACAAATACCCTGATAAAAGCAAAGGACTTTTTATGTCAAATGATACCCATGCCAATATCATGTTAAATTTGATTTTTCGTGAATTTGGAACACTTCCAGATGAATACCGCATCATGGGCTTTGATGACTCCCCCATAGCAGAGGAGGCCATCATTCCCATCAGTACCGTTGGACAGCAGATTGATAAAATCGCCTATGAAGCGGTGGCCCTTTTAGTGGAACAGATGAATGAGAGAAAGAAACGCCGCCCCAAACCTAATGATGGAATCATCCATAAAAAAATCACTCCGATCCTTATGCGGCGAGAAACAACGAATTAAATAATAATTTTTTATAACTGGCTTAGTCAATTAGTACCTCAAAGACATAAGCTGGTCCCATAGCAGATTGACCGGATATTTCCACTCACAAAGACCTGCAAATATCTCCAGGGCTTTTCTGTTCTGGATAAACAGGCATTTCCAGTTTGGATTGGCAGACAATCCTTTCACATACTCGTATAGAAATTTACTTTTTCCTGCACCCGCAGGACCATTGACAGCGGTAAAAAACACAGGATCCCCACGATCTAAAAATACGACTACGATGGGCGAAGGATCCGCCGTATACATTGTCTGCACAATGGGATTTTCTGCTTTCACATTTATGCTCTCCGGCAAACTGCATCTCTTTCCATACAACGTGCCTATGCACACAGCAAGGGAAACCACCAGTATTCTTTTAAAGTACTTTTTATTCACATTACCTCCCTCTGCCTAAGCTGACTTGCTGCTTTTAGTAGCACCATTCGTAACCATCGACTGCTCCATGCTTTACTTTTACAGTAAATGATTAATACTATTATAACAAGGAAGGATTTCATTAACAATAACGGATACTGAGATGCTTCAAATATGATCAAAAAGTTTCATTTTTTGAGTTGTAAACTCCTCTTCTGAGATCAGATTATTCTCAAACATAATTTTAAGTTTCTTTGCTGCGACTTCAAATTCTTCCAAGGACATTTTTTTATCCTCAATCCGTGTTTTAGGCGCTTCTTCTATCCTTTGCACAGATGGATCACGATTCATATCAGAAACATATTTTCTCTTTTCCGCTTCTAGTACAATATCATATTTTTTTTCCGCCAGATGCGTCTGCAGTAAATTATATGTTTCCTGTGGAAGTTCAATATCCATATACTGTTTATGCTTTTCTGAATAATAATTTAAAATAATACTTCTATCATCAATTTTATTTATTTTTGAATTTATTTCTGTCCGCTGCGGGCTATCTAATATATCAAAATGGGAGGACTCATATCCCATCATTGCACCTACAGCCATCCCCATCGGTCCGAAAATCAAGCCACCTACAACTGCCGGCGTAAGTTTCAGCTTACCTGGCACAAAACTTCCGGCTAATAGCTGTGTTTGGTATTCAACATTAAAATCTGTAACATAATGTATCGCTCCTGCTTTTTCGTAATAATGGATATGTTCATATTTAACTGTAGAGGCAACCATCTCTTTTTTTAATTTATTTACTGATTTTATTGTTATACTCTTTGCTTTATCTATATACATAAAAGTGACATAATCGTCATTTTCTTCAAATATATAGACCGGCTCACTGTCCTTTATATCATGATACTGCTCTTTTACAAATAACAGTATTTCCTCTTCTCTTTTTTGATACTCAATCGCTTCTTCTTTTCTTTTTTGTGCTCTTGTTATTTTCTCCTCTTCATCTTTTTCTTTCTCTTTCTTTACCCTGTCAACATATTCCTGTACTTCGGCAACATCAAATTCGGGAAGATAAATCGAAATTTGATTATTTTCCTCATCTTTCCCTAAAACAACTACCGCCTTAGTTTTTTTATACTCTGAAAGTTCAATCTGAAAAATATCATCGGCTTCAAAACAAGTTGTTGCATATTCGTTATTAATAAATCCTCTCATAAAAATCCTAAAATTATAAAACTCTGTGACTTCTATGTTGTAACTACTAAACCTGGATCCTTTATAATTTTTTGTTATTCTCTCCATTGCTCTTCTCCTTTAAAATATTATTTGGCTTCAGATAATATCAGGGAATATACCTGCTTTTTACTCCTGCTCTATTCTTCCAAAAATCTTCCTGGCACCCATGGCGATCATTAGGGACACCGCACCGGAAAACAAAACCACCGCATACTCAAATCCTCTGCAGATCTGAAACAGGACACCATAGAATGCATTCCCCAGGGGCTGGGCACACATAGAAACGGTAAGGATGACAGCAATCACCTTTCCGATTAAATTTTGCGGGGTTTCTGCCTGGATAAAAGACATCATCTGCACCGTCAGGATTGTGGAACATACCATAATGCCAAAACAGCATAAAGTAATCACAACATAGTTCACGATGCCGGAAGCAGACAGAATCAATGCAGATCCAATGGGAAACACGCATAAAGCACATACCATGATGAGATTACCGGATTTTTGAATGGATAGTTTCTTTGCAAAAATACCTGCACAGATTCCTCCTGCCAGTCCTCCCGCTCCCAGCGCCCCCTGGGCAAAGCCATACAGTCTGTTTGCCTGTACCACCTCTAAATCCAATACCTCTGTTACAAGATAGGGTAACGCCACAATCATCATAGCGGACAAAAACAGATTGATGCCACAGATTACCAAAAGGCACTGTCCGATCACGGGCTTATCTCTCCGGATGAACCGGACACTTTGACCAAAATCATTTTTGACTGTTTTCCATATGGTTCCATCCAGAGCCTGTTTTTGGTATGGTATCTTAATAAAAAGTTCCATCACTGCGGAAAGGGCAAAACATACCATGCATACCCACAATACAGGCTTCAATCCATATGCACTGTACAAGATGCCTCCCAGAACAGGACCGAGCAAAGAAGCAAAAGAGGTTATGGTATTGATCAAGGAATTTGCCACCATAAAATGATCCTGGGTTACCAATGCTGGTATGCTTGCCTGCACGGAAGGCTGATACGCACTGGCTATGCCGTATAGAAGCATCAGCGTAACCGTCAGCAAAACAACGATATTTACTCCGTCCATAAGCAGAGAACATGCCAAAATAACTGCTGCCGTAAAGAAATCCAGGATCACCATTACATTTCTCTTATTTACCCTGTCCGCAATAATCCCCCCGATGGGTGACAGTAAAATAGCAGGAATAAAAGCACACGCCGTAACCGTTCCGTAGAGCGCTGAGGAACCGGTCAGATTCAGCAGGTACAGAGGCAGCGCAAATCTTAATGCAGCGTTGCCAAATAGTGAAATGATCTGCCCGATAAGAACGAGTGTGAAATCTTTTGAAAAAAGTTTTTGATTCATACATAAATCCCCCTGTTGTTTATTTGTTCTTCTGGTAGATAGCTGTCAGCTCCTGCAGCCGATCTGACATTTCTTCGTCTACAATATCTAGTCCAAAGCTCTGCATCATCTGGCTGAATACCATGATCTTACGATAAGATTCTTCCTCTGTATCATCAAATATCATTGGATTCATCCAGACATTTGCCACAAATAAAATCATCTCTGCCAGCTGTTCTGGATAATCCGTCTCAATAGAACCATCTGAAATGCCCTGTCTGATAATAGGCAGAAGATAGTTTGGCGCCACCTCTTCTACCGTTTCATGCAGCAGGCTGAAAAGAAGCCTGGGATTATTATGAAAATTCGGAACCACAGTAAAAATATCATTCTGCACAGGCCGGTTGATGGATTCTTTAAAGATCGTCTTCAGCTTATCTTTTCCACAAAGGTCAGTACGATCACGGATGACGGCGAGCATTTGGTTGGATTCTGCCGTCATTCTGTCGGTAACAGCAATCAAAATGTCTTCTTTGGACTTAAAATGATGATAAATAGCGCCTTTGCTAAGCCCGCCTAATTGATCAATAATATCTTGAATCGACGTGCGTTCATAGCCCTTCTCCATAAATAGACGATAGGCGACGTCCAGTATCAATTGAACCGTTTCTTCTGGATGCTTATTTCTTGCCACTGTTTCTTCACCTCGCTTTTACATACTGTTAGTATGTATCTATGTTATCATACTAACGGTATGTTTGTCAAGGTATATTATTTTCTGGAAATGTGTTACTGAAAAGTGGAGTATGACCAGATCCACAATTATTGTTGTATTGCATATAAGGTTATGATATAGTTTAATAAAAGAAAAAAACAGCAGTAAATATCCTTTACAAATGAAAAATTGGAGGAAATTATGAGAAAAATTATTTTGATATGCACTTTGTGTTCGATTTTACTGATCGGATGTACGGAGAAAGAACCCGAACATACAGCGCCAGTTACAAACAGCGCAGTTAGTATTCAAACCAATGACGAACGGGGCACAAAAGCGGAGCCATCAAATAAGGCCACTTCTAAAGAGATCAGCAGGGATCCTGCTGAAATACGGAAACTAAAGTATGATACAGCAAAAGAGTTAATTAAAAACAGCAGTATAATGAAGCTTATGATATATTAAAATCACTATGTGCTCATGTAAACAAATTTCCTGATTTATTCAGCCTAATTAAAAAAGTTTTATTATCTGAATTAAAAAAACAGAAAAAATGGACTGATGACGAAGACAAAGATCGAATTATAGTATCAGGTAATACAGTCAAAGTTAAATTACATTATACTTCAAAAAACTGGAAAGACAAAGTTGCAAATTATACTGGAAAGATAAGTAAGAAACGATGTACAACAAACAAGATTGCTATTGTTCATAACGGTAAAGTAGATTATATTCTTTCAGCCAGTAACGGTAGTGACACCCTATTCTACGGAGAATTATCCTATGAAGTTTATGATGCACATGAAAGTGAAGACGTAAACTTATTTAGCAAACAAGGTTTAGCAGATTATAAAGAAGCTGTGAAAAAATATAAAGAAAATTTAGAAAAAGAGAAAGAAGAGGAAAAAAGTTCTCAAGAAGAAGAAAGTTTTCAAGAAAGCATAGAAAAGCCCAACCCTCAAATCGGCATGACGGCTAGCGAAGTGGAGGCCTCCTCCTGGGGCAAACCGGTTAGAAAGAATATAACTGAATATCCATGGGGAACAAGAGAACAGTGGGTATATTCCATTTACAGATATATTTATTTTGAAAACGGCAGAGTCACTTCGATTCAATGGACTGAATAACTACTAAAAATGCAATGAATCCAGAAATCATAAAGAGTAACCGCAGAACGATAGAACTTAAAATATGCAGGGACGGACACATCCAGGTGCGCGCCCCTTATTCCATGACGAATGCAGAAATCGCAGATTTTCTAAAAAAGAAATCTGACTGGATCACCAAACACAGAGCCCGGATGAAAGAGAGACAGCAAAAGAAGGCGCAGGAACCCCCGGTTCAACGGCTTAGCCAGCAAGACATCCGCGCTCTGGCAGATCAGGCAATGCAGGTAATTCCAGACAAAGTTCGTTTTTATGCTGAAAAGATCGGTGTGGATTACGGACGGATCACCATCCGCTGCCAGAAAACCAGGTGGGGAAGTTGCAGCGGGAAGGGAAACCTCAATTTTAACTGCCTGTTGATGCTGACGCCAGAAGCGGTCCAGAATTATGTGGTAGTTCACGAATTATGCCACCGGAAAGAAATGAACCACTCCCCCAGATTCTGGTCAGAAGTGGCAAAAATCATGTCAGACTATGAGAATAGTAAGATCTGGCTAAAAGAAAACGGTGAAGATATCATAAGGAGAATAGTGGGGTAATTTACCATTTCCAAAATTCCCCTTTCCTTATCACTCTCACCTTTTCTCTTCCATCTTTTCAAACATAACGGTCTGATCCTTCATGGATATTTTTCCCACCTGATAACCATATTCCATCAGTTCTTTTTTGTAGTTTAAAAAGGAATGGTCAATGGGGAGGCCGGTGATATTTTGTATTTCATCGAAAGTAAGTTTAAATGATTGAGATCCCTGTCTCTGTACATATTCCCATAAGGTATTATATTTACTCATTGGCTTTCTCCTTCTGCAATATTACATTTTAGGCATGGCTGCCGTATAAACGCCTAATTTATGAAAATTATACCATTCTGTTATCTTATCTTCACCTGCAGCATTTAAAGCAAGCAGAATCTCTTTTGCAAACTCCAAAGGCGCTGTGCCATTGGCTGTAATAACATTTCTATCCCTCACTGCCTGCTTAGAAATATATCCGGCTTCTCCCGTGTAAGCAGATCCTGCCCATTGCTTCATGTCATTCAGATCATTGCCTGTATGAAGGACTTCATTCAAAATACCAGTTGTCCCCAAAAAACCAGAAGCATCGCAGATACCGCCTAATACCTTGCCTTTTTTATAACAATCCTTTACCAGTGCTTCCACCTGCCGTGCATCTTCGTTTCTCCATGTCATGCCGCCAATCAGAATAAGGGCTTCGTAGTCCTTTGGAACAGACGCTATATCATAATCCGGTACCACCCGAAAACCGCCTATGGATTGTACACAATCCTTTGATAACGATACCGTCTTAATATCATACTGCCCCTGCCCTAACATAGCGATGGCCGATGAAATATAGGCTGCTTCCCAATCGGCATACTGCTGTAAAAGAACAAATAAAATGACTTTTTTCATATTCTGTTACCTCCCTATCACTCCATACTAACCTATATTCCAATTTCAGTCAAGCAAAAGCCCCATAATTGACGTGCCAAATCCATTCCAACTATTCTTCTTTCTTGATCTCCATGATCCAGTCTGGAATACCTGGATATTTTTCACGAAGTGATTTCAGTATATTTTCACCCTCTAGTATATAACGAGGATCACATATTCTGCTACGTTCCAGCCAGATCATTACCAAATGACCTTCCGGCTCTTTCAGATGTGACCACCAGTCTATAACCCCGCTGAAATCTTCCGCCTCCGCAAGACTGGAAATAAGATCGTCCGCACCCTGCCAGTCATCTTCAAATTCCGCAAGGTACAGCGCCATATTCATGACCGCGAAAGCATCCTTATCTTTCCATACGGACAGCAGTATTTCCTTAAACTCATCCAATGAATAAGTTTTTGTCTCACGGCGGCGGATCATATAACATAAATTTGTACTTCCATTGGGACAGCGCAGTTGATGTGCCTGGGCAAAATTTTCTTCTGCTTGATAAAAATCATGTTGTGAGTAGTAAATAAAACCAAGACATGCCAGACCTTTCGCATACAGTAACACGATTTCTTCATTCTCTGCATACCGGCTGTCTCCTGCCAAAACCTCCAGCTTTTTCACTGTAAGCTCTGCTTCCTTTACCTCCTGTTTAGAAACAAGGATAAACAAACCTTCCGCATACCTAAGCACGATTTCTTCATTGTTCGCATATCGGCGGTCTCCTGCCAGCTTCTCCAGCTTTTCCACTGTAAGCTCTGCTTCCTTTACCTTCTGATCCGTTGCAAGATTAAACAGACCTTTCGCATACAGTAGCACGATTTCTTCATTGTTCGCATATCGGCGGTCTCCTGCCAGCTTCTCCAGCTTTTCCACTGTAAGTTCTGCTTCCTTTACCTTCTGATCCATTGCAAGATTAAACAGACCTTTCGCACACTCTAACACGATTTCCCTGTTCCCTGCATACCGGCTGTCTCCTGCCAGCTTCTCCAGCTTTTTCACTGTAAGCCCTGCTTCCTTTACCTTCTGATCCGCTGCAAGATTAAACAGACCTTTCGCATACACTGACACGATTTCCCCGTTCCCTGCATACCGGCTGTCTCCTGCCAGCTTCTCCAGCTTTTCCACTGTAAGCCCTGCTTCCTTTACTTCCTGCTTTAACACAAGATTAACCAGGCCTTTCGCATACTCTAGCACGATTTCCCCATTCCCTGCATACCGACTGTCTCCTGCCAGACTCTCCAGCTTTTTCACCGTAGCCTCTGCTTCCTTTTCCTCCTGATCCACCGCAAGATTAAACAGACCATTCGCATACAGTAGCACGATATTTTCATTCTCTGCATATCGGCTGTCTCCTGCCAGACTCTCCAGCTTTTTCACTGTAACCTCTGCTTCCTTTGCTTCCTGATCCACCGCAAGATTAAACAGACCATTCGCATACAGTAGCACGATTTCCTCATTCCCTGCATACCGCCTGTCTCCCGCCAGACTCTCCAGCTTTTCCACTGTAGCCTCTGCTTCCTTTGCTTCCTGCTTCGCTGCAAGATTAAACAAACCGTTCGCATATATTAGCACGATTTCCTCATTCCCTGCATACCGCCTGT
>JAAVZE010000129.1 GCA_022791495.1 Eubacterium sp. | reverse complement strand
AAGGATAAAAGCCGGGGAAATTATTACCGCTATCACGCTGGGGAGCGATGGGATAATCTTTTCAACTACGACCTGGCACTCCGCAGTGACCGCATCGGCATTGAAAAGACGGTAGAATGTATCAAAAACTACGTACAATCTATATCACATTAATCAAATATTAATAAAAAATTAAAGGAGAAGGATAATGACAAGATTCAGAAAAACAGCCGCCGGGGTACTTACAGCAGCGCTCTGCATCACACTGATCGTTCCAGCCGGAGCAGAGGGAGCAGCAAAAAAACCAAAACTCTCAAAGAATAAGCTCAGTGTAAAAACTGGTAAAACAGCAACATTAAAAGTAAAAAATGCTGCTAAAGCAAAAATCAGCTGGAAAAGCAGCAAAAAGAAGATTGCAAAGGTAAAAAACAGCGGAAAATACGGCTGTAAGGTTACTGGTGTAAAACAGGGAAGTGCTGTGATCACCTGCCGTGTCAAAAAAGGCAGGAAAACTACTACATTAAAATGTAAAGTTACGGTCCAGCCATCGAAGAAGATCGATTCATCGAAAAAAACACCGGCTCCTACGAATACGCCCCCTGCCATTCCGGATCCGTCGCCAAGTATAACACCGCCTGTTTCAGAGACACCAACGCCGGCTCCAACACCAGACCCTAACAGCATTCTAGGAAAATATGGTGAAATTTTCCCATATCTCGGAAACTGTCTCAATACCTGGCAGTTTGAGGATGCCGAAATCATGAGCCATGTAAAAAAACATTATAACAGCTTTACCCTTGAAAACGAGATGAAACCGAACTCCCTGCTGGGCTTTTGGGCTACTCCCATTTCTAAGAAGCAGGCAAGGGAAAAGGGATACATCCTGCCAGATACATATAAGGAAACCTATGTACCCCAGCTCAACTTTGAACAGCTGGACAAATCCCTTGAAGTCGCATACAACAATGACCTTAAAATGCGTGGTCACACCCTGCTCTGGCACAGCCAGACACCGCAGTGGTTTTTCGTTAAGGATTACAAAAACGGCTCCACTGTTGTCACTAAAGAGGTGATGGACGCAAGACTGGAATTTTACGTTTCCACCGTTATGTCCCATGTCATGGAAAAGGAAATAGAACTGACCGGAGAGGCAGGAAGTATCGTATATGCCTGGGATGTGGTAAATGAATATCTTCATCACGGTTATGCTGGCAACATCACCACCTGGACCTCTGTGTACGGCGAACAGAATTTGAAACCTACCTATGTAAAGAAAGCATACGAACTTGCCTATGAGCAGCTGGTAAAATATGACGCGCAGGATAAGGTAACCCTGTTTTACAATGACTATGACACCTATTTCAATGCGGATCATCTCGTGAAACTCGTGAATTATATCAATGAAGGGGAAGAAACTGAGATCTGCAGCGGTATCGGTATGCAGAGCCACTTAGACGTGGACCGCCCCACCATCGATGTTTATAAAAAAGCATTGGATATGTTCCTGGATACTGGTCTGGAGATTCAGATCACAGAGCTGGATGTAACCATCAACTGGGATCACAAGTCATCCTATGATTATAAAGATGAAGGTCAGACCGACGAAGACCAGGCGCCTTATGTCCGGGACTTTATGGAAATGGTCGTGGATACCCAGAAAAACCGGGATACAACGGTCAATCCAAAGGGAATCACCAGCCTTACCATCTGGGGACTGTATGACAGCGTGTCATGGAGAGGCGGAGCCCAGCAAAAAGGAAACAGCCATCCTACACTGTTTGATACTTCCATCAACGATCCGAAACCATCTTTTGAAGAGTTTTTAAATGCGGCGGAAGTATGGCATCAATCATAAATTTTAAAGTAAAAAACTTAAGGAGGTTATCATGAAACGAAAACAACACATTGCACTGCTGATGGCAGGCACACTTTTACTCTCGGCAGTGTTACCATACACTCAGGCTTCCCAGACAGAAGCCGCTGCCAAACCAAAGCTGAGTGTCAAAAAGTTATCACTAAACCTTGGTAAATCCAAAAAAGTCCAGGTTAAAAACGTTAAGAAAAAACAACTGAAAAAAATTACCTGGAAAGCAAAAAACAAAAAGATTGTTACTGTCAAGAAAAGTGGAAAGCTCGCCGCCAGTATTAAAGGAAAAAAAACCGGCACTACAAAAGTAACAGCAAAAATCTATCTGAAAACAAAGAAAAAACCAGTTTCTTCTGTCGTTACCGTGACAGTTAAAAAAGACAAAAAACCTGTCACCACACCGAAACCTACCATTGCTGCAACATCACTTCCTCCAGCCGGTACACCAGCAGTATCCCAGCCTCCGGCAGGCAGCAGCAAGCCATGGCAGGAACCATCAAATATTCTGGAAGCCTATGATGGTATTTTCGATCATATGGGGGTCTGCGCTAATTATTATGGCTACGATGAGAAGAAGGATCAGTTGAGAACCCGCAGCAATCTTGATTTTATCAAGGAAAACTTTAACAGTATTACTCTTGAAAATGAAATGAAACCAGATTCTACCTTAAGCACCTGGGGCATAGGAATCCAACAAATTACATTAAGTCAGGCAAAAGAAATGGGCTACTATATTCCAGAGAATTATCCGGAGAGCAAGGTTCCACTCATAAATTATGATACGATAGACAGTACATTGGAGACACTAAAAAAAGAAGGGCTTCAAATGCGCGGCCACACTTTCGTATGGCATCAGCAGACACCCGCAGAATTTTTTGTTAAAAATTATTCCGGTAACACGAAAGTCACTCCAGAAATTATGGATGCAAGATTGGAGTTCTTTGTCAGGAACATGATGCGTCGTGTCATGGACAAAGAAAAAGAACTGACTGGTTCCGCCGGAACACTGGTATATGCCTGGGATGTGGTCAATGAATATATACACCGCACGCATGATGCCACACGCATCAGCTGGCACGACGTATATGGTGACATGGGACTGGAACCTTCTTATGTAAAGAAGGCATTTGAGATCGCCTATGAAGAACTGGAAAATTACGGTGTACAGGATAAAGTTGTTCTTTATATAAATGATTACAACACTTATGAATGCGCCGATGATATTATTTCCGTCGTAAACTTTATCAACAGCGATGCCACTGATAAAACTGGAAAACCTGTCAATATCTGTAGCGGTATCGGCATGCAGAGTCATCTATGTGTCGATTATCCAACCGTAGAAAGTTATGGCGACACTCTGGAAAAATTCCTGAATACAGGACTTGAAGTCAGTATTACCGAACTGGATGCTTCTATTAATTATGGCAAAACCGGCGACAAGGATGCTCAGGGATGGGATAAATGGGCCTATACCGATTTGGGACAGACCGATGAAGATCAGGCAGACTATATTAAGAGTCTGATGGAAACGATCGTATCCAAGCAGAAAAATCTGGACCGAACCAAAAATCAAAAGGGAATTGCCAGCGTGACGGTCTGGGGACTTTATGATAAATGTTCCTGGAAGGCAGATACAAGACCGTTGCTTTTTGGCAACTCGATCACAGATCCCAAAGAATCCTACTATTCCTTTATGAACGCGGCAGCAATTTGGTATTCTTAAAAATTATTAATTAGTTTTCTTTATAAAAGAGGATATTTCCCACAAAGAAGAAATATCCTCTTTTTATTCTGTTCTTTTTTTAAAAAATAGTAGATAAACAGTGACAAATATAGTATGATATCTTTGTATACAAAATCAAAAAGGGGCAAATGAAGTATGAAAACAATACAAAAAGAAAATACAACCAAAAAAGATATACAGGCACTGCTTCCCGTTCTCATCGCATTATGCCTGATTCCTCTGGTCATACTGACCAAAGATTATCAGACGGAATTCAGCAAATTTTCCTGGTTTAATAACACAGAACTTAATCAGATTGATTCCTTTGAATATGCCAAAGGGGTCCTGGTAATCATCATGGGAGCCATAGCCGCTGCTGTCATTGGCTTTAGCGAATACGGCAAAATGCAGAAAAAGAAACAACTTTTAGAAAATGCAGATCTGAAAGTCGTTATACTGCTGGCAGTATACCTGATCATGGTCATAATATCTTCTCTTTTCAGCCAACACACGAATCTCGCCTTTCATGGCGGCGGATACGGACAGTGGCAGACGATGTGGGTTCTTCTAGGTTATGGAATGCTGTTCATGTACGCATATCTTTTCATCAACTCTGAAAAACGGGGACTACTCACTATTAAATTTGTTATGATCACCACCGGTATTCTGGCGCTGATGGGCGTCCTGCAGACATCAGGGCACAATCCTCTCAGCTGGAAATGGGTTCAGAATATCATCACAAGTCAAAGTAATGTAGAGGGCATTGACTTTAAGGAGGGGGTATCCAATGTTATCCTGTCCTTTAACAATCCTAACTACGTTGGTCCCTATATAGCACTTATACTTCCTGTATCAGTTGCATTTATTTTTCTTCGGGCATTTGAAGAAAAGAGCAAACTTATTGCCGCCAAAATAGCAGGTGCATTGATCGTCATTGGACTGGTCATATCACTGATCGGATCCTCATCCTCGGCAGGTTTCATCTCCGTTGTCGCAGGTGTTGTATTGGCACTGGTACTGATACTCTCCGGTGTATTCTGGGGGAAAAGCACAGAAACAGAGGATCAGGCAGATACCGACGAGCAGCCCCATAAAAAAAGTATAAAGGGACTTATTATCGGTCTGTGCACTGTGGCTGTACTGGTCACCGCCGGAATCTTTTCCCTTCGGAGCAGCTACGTCCAGAACACCATAAACAAACTGCTGGAAGGTGGAAATGATACTAGAAATGTTGCTTCTATCGTCAATAATAAAGCAGATGAACTGGATATTACGCTACGGAATGACACTCATTTCACCCTGGCACCAAAAATAGATGCAAATGGTCAGTTTACGATTACTGCTTATGACGATTCAAAAAAACCGCTGAGTATTCAGCCGACAGGCGAACAGGGAATCTATTCATTGTCTGATCAGCGTTTTTCCATGATCACACTGGCCGTTAATAATTTTAATATTGAAAACCAGGTTTATTCCGGCTTCAAAATTAAGGATACCCCAAATAATATCTACTGGACTTTTGTATTTAAAGATGGCAAATGGAGATATTATACTCCATTTGGTAAATTTATCCGGCTCCGGAAAGTGGAAAGTTTTGGCTTTAAAAACTATCAGAATATTGCAAACCGTCGTGGATTTATCTGGTCCCGAACCATCCCTCTGATGAAAGACTACTGGTTCAAAGGAATTGGGCCAAACGCCTTTATTATTGCCTTTCCAAACGACGATTTTGTCGGATCAAAGCGTGTAGGTGACAACGCTTCCACTAACCTTGTAGACAAGCCGCATAATGCCTTTCTTCAGATCTTTATACAGACTGGCGGTCTGTCTGCGCTGGCATATGGAGGACTCTGGATTCTCTACATGATAAGCGGTATCCGTATCTTCTGGCGCAGAAAACGATACCGTAACATTGACATTATAGGACTGGGCCTCCTGGTGGGAATCTTTTCTTTCGCTGTATCGGGTATTACCAATGATACGATCATCGGTACACAGGTGATTTATTGGATCTTACTGGGCACCGGATATGCGGTAAACCGCATTATCCGGTCAGAATACCAGCAATAACAAATACTGACATGAAAACTGAGGTGTACCATGAGAAACTTTGATCCATATAAAAAGACGATACTGTTCTTCTTATCCCTGCTCAATATCCTTATGATGACGATACTGTTTTCTTATTTCTGGTATCACTATTTTGCAGAAACTATGTACACTTTCCGATTTTACCGGAGAGGAAACTATGTCGTCATCATCCTCTATTCCGTGTTCCTCATTTTCTTTACCCGTATGTACGGCGCAATGAAAATAGGACAACTGCGTCGTATTGAGGTTATTTTATCCCAGTATCTTTCCATATTTATCTCAAATCTGATCACATATGTTATCGTTTCCCTGCTGGCATTCCGCTTTGTAAACATACTTCCTATGTTGTTTATGACCATGGGTGATTTTGTAATTACAACCCTATGGACATTTTTAGCAGGACGAATCTATGGGCGCATTTTCAAGTCATGGAAAATTCTTCTTATCTATGGAGACCGCCCTGCTACAGATCTTGTTTATAAAGTGGAGGAACGGCGTGATAAATATGCCATTCATGACGCTATCAACGTAAATGAAGGGATGGATGCTATCGCCAGGAAGGTAAAAGATTTTGAAGCTGTGATCATTGGAGATATTCCTTCCCATCAGAGAAATGATGTGCTTAAATTTTGTTATGGAAATGGAATTCGGGCCTATGTCATTCCCAAAATATCAGATATCATTATGATGGGAAGTGACCGGATTCATATCTTCGACACCCCGTTTCTTCTCGCTAAAGGATATTCTCTGAGCTTTGATCAGCGCTTTATGAAGCGGGCACTGGATATCTTTCTCTCGATTCCTATGATCCTGCTCTCTTCTCCTATTATGCTCATTACCGCTGCTGCAATCAAGCTCTACGACGGTGGAAGCATACTTTACCGGCAGACTCGCTGCACCCAGGAGGGGCGAACTTTTTCTATTATCAAGTTTCGTTCCATGGTGGAAGATGCAGAAAAGGATGGCATTGCCAAATTAGCCTCTTCTCATGACGCCCGCATCACTCCTGTTGGAAAACTGATTCGTTCTACCAGAATCGACGAGCTGCCTCAACTTTTTAATATTTTAAAAGGAAATATGTCCTTTGTGGGACCAAGACCTGAGCGCCCGGAGATCATAGAGGATTACCGAAAAGAAATGCCGGAATTTGAATTCCGTATGCGTGTCAAAGCAGGACTTACGGGCTTTGCCCAGATTTATGGAAAATACAACACCGTTCCTTACGACAAACTGAAATTAGACCTTTTTTATATCGAACACTATTCTCTCTGGCTCGACATAAAACTCATCCTCATGACAATGAAAATCATATTTAAGCGGGAATCTACAGAAGGAATTGACGATGAACAAACTACTGCTTTAAAAGAAAAGGACGTTGCTGACGTCCACCAGGTTCTCCAGCAGATTTCAAACAACAAAAGGGGCGACTGAGAACCGCGCCCCTCTGAAGAATCGCCGAAGCGATTCTTCGCTCCGCAACCTGGGAATATTTCAGAAAGGGGGCGACTGAGAACCGCGCCCCTCCGAAGAATCGCCGAAGCGATTCTTCGCTCCGCAACCTGGGAATATTTCAGAAAAGGGGCGGCTGAGAACCGCGCCCCTCTGAATAAACGACCACACGGACGTTTATTTTTTATTAAAAACTTTATTATCTCAGAAGCACCAATGGATTTATCGTCTCTCCCTTTTGCTTCACCTGATAATATAAGTTCGCACCTTCCACTGAGTAATACTTCGTGGGCTTGGCAATCTTACCAATCACCTGTCCCTCGCTCACTTCGTCTCCTTTGGATACCGTAACGTCTTTCAGCTGACCATAGATCACCTTAAAATCGTCACCTATTGCCATGGTCACTGTTGTACCTGTCTCGTCATTTTTCTCTATGCGTTTCACGATTCCAGCAGCACTTGCCTTTACATCTTCTCCCACTTTGCTGCCAATAATCAACGCCGGATTGGTCTTGAACTGTGACAGGGTCGGAAAAAATACAACCTTATCTGCACTGTACTCGATCAATATATCTCCTTCTACTGGCCACAGAAGTCCGGTTTCCTGGTCAAAATGAAGGCGATCCTCAGCAGACACCTTTTTCATTGTTGTCTTTGCTTTTGGAGTTGGTGCCGGGGTTTTCTTTTTCACTTCAGATTTTACATTATCTGTTGTTGCTTCTTCTGTCTGTGGTTCCTGGGTCACCGCCGCCTCTGCCGGCGCCGTCGGCAGGGGAGTTTCCTGCGCCACCGGTACATTGCCCTGATCCTTTCCACTATCTGAAAAAACATTCATACAAATCGCACCAAAAGCCACCAGACATACAATTCCACAGATCAACGATATATAAAATCCTTTTTCTTTATAAAACATTTTATCACCTCAATTCAAGTTTTATCTATATTCTTGCCTGAATTCAGGTGATTATACAATTTATAATTAATTTAAGTCTGGTAAATATTTCTGAAAAGCAACATAGCTTTGTGGTGCTGTTCCAATGGTGCATTGAGCTGTAAAAATCAATGCAGTATCTTCCCATTTGCTACCTGCATCAGATGTTTCCCATAGCTTGAATTTCCATAGGAATTTGCTTCCTCGATCAGTCTGTCTCTGTCTATCCATCCATTTTTATAAGAAATTTCTTCTACTGCCGAAAGCATAATGCCCTGTCTTTTTTCAATAACACGGACGAAATCACTGGCGTCTGCCAAAGCGTCCATCGTACCAGTATCCAGCCAGGCAAATCCACGTCCCAATGTGACCACATTCAATTTCTCTTCTTCAAGGTACATACGATTCAAATCTGTAATCTCCAATTCCCCCCGAGCCGATGGTTTTACTTTTTTAGCCAATTCCACAACTCGGTTATCATAAAAATACAGACCTGTAATACAATAATTTGATTTTGGAACCTTGGGCTTCTCTTCTATGGATATCGCCTTTCCATTTTTATCAAACTCCACGATACCAAAACGTTCTGGATCATCAACATAGTATCCAAATACAGTAGCTCCTTCCTGCCTCGCCGCTGCACTCCGCAAATGCTGCCCAAGTCCGCTTCCGTAAAAAATATTATCTCCTAATATCATCGCACAGGAATCTCCGTCAATAAACTCCTCACCAATCAAAAATGCCTGTGCCAGTCCATCCGGGCTAGGTTGTACTTTGTATTCCAAATGCATTCCAAGACGGGAACCATCTCCGAGAAGACGTTGAAAATTCGGCAGATCCGTTGGCGTAGAAATAATCAGGATATCCCTGATACCCGCCAGCATTAATGTGGAGAGCGGATAATAAATCATAGGCTTATCATATACCGGAAGAAGCTGCTTGGATGTCACTTTCGTCAAGGGATACAATCTCGTCCCTGATCCTCCTGCTAATATAATCCCCTTCATTCTGTCCCTCTTTTCTTTATTTTTTTACAGAACTGCCACAGGCAATATTGCCTGTGGCAGTTCTGAGTATCTGAATATATTTATAATATCCAAATCTTAAAAAACTATTACTCTAATACTGGCTGCATAGTTCCATTGTTGATGTCAATCGCCATCTGCATGAATTTTTTATAATATGCTGCCTGTGCTGCGTTTCTGGACTCATCGTAGTTCTTGATGGTCAGCTCTGTAAATTGAACCTGAACTCCTAAGTCAGTGAACTTAAATACAGCATTCGGGATACTGTCAGCAGTTGCCTTCTCTGTCGGAAGAAGAAGATCATCTCTAAACTCACTTGTACTGCTTCCAAGATAACTCTGCATACCTACACCATCAATCAAATCACCTTTTCCTCTTTCGTTTCCGAAAGCCTTGATGCTTTCAATCAATGCACATATCGCATCACGCTTGTTTCTCTGGAAGCAACCAAAGTCATTATAGAAAAGTTTAATGTTAATGTCACGATCTGGATACAGCGCTTTCAACTCATCCACAGCTTCTCTGGCAAAGAGGAAGGAATACTCTACATAATCACGTCCAATCGTATCGTAGAAAAGGTTATTATTGATCTGGATCTTACGATCATCACCTTTCTCGTACTGGCCGTTTCCTGTATCAATCGCTTCGTTTACAACATCCCATGTGTGAATTGTTCCAGGATACTTCTCTTCAAAATACATAATTGCCTGTTTGGTGATGCTTCTCAAACGCTCCAGCATAACCTCTTTACTTGCCAGCGGTTTTGTAGTGTCGTAGTCTTCATGGAAGAAAAATTTACAGTTTGTGTCCATGTTGGAATCACACACGATGGTATGTCCACGAACGCCAATACCATTCTCATATGCCCACTTAACCATATTCTCTCCACTGAAGTCTTTCCTGAGAACAGGCATACCGTCACCGTTTGCATTTGCTACCGTCGCATCCTGATCAAGAAGTCCATACAATTTCAGATCATTATCAATGGTCATACTTGAAAAATGTCTATTAAGTACAGCCTTATAACTCTCATCTTTGAAGTTCGTATTTGAAATTACACCGCCAATGGTAAATCCGAATTTATCTTCTGTATTCTCATAAAGCGGAGAATATTTCAAGGTCTCTGCGGAAGCATCCTCTTTGTCAGAAGCAATCTCTGTAACCTTTACATCTTTGATATAGAAATCATCATGAGTTGTAGTATTTCCATACCAGTTCATACATACAAAAATCTTGGCTGCATTTACCCCATTGGTGGAATAGTTGGCTGCAAGTGTTTTCCAGCTTCCAGAAGTTACTCTCTCCTGAACAAGCATCGGCCTGTCATTAGCCTCTTCACCATTTTCATCTACAAACAAAATCTGTCCGTAGAAAGCGCTGCCGTTATGCTTAGGATTCGTATGTCTTACATCGATAGAGATACGATAGTCTTTGGAAGGATCTACTAAGTAATCTGTGATCTCAATCTGAATTCCATGCCAGTTATCTTTACGGCCGGATACAAGTACAGCTGGTCCGTTTCCACTGTCTGTCGGCTCTAAAGTACCCGCATCAACAACAGTTACTCTCTGATCTGTGTTATCAGAAGTTGTTCTGGAATTGAAATCTACTGAGTGCTCAACCATGTCGAAATATTCTTTTTTATCCCAATTCAGCTTACCTGTGGAAACAATTGATTTTACACTCTTATCACTGGTCTCACCGATTGTATAAAGAGGACCCTCTGTATCAGTAGTCTCATCAGCCATCAATTTCATGGAATTAAGGCTTTGAGCTGTACTTGCTGTAAATAATTCGTGAAGAGTCTTAAAGTTATCCTTTGCATCATACCATTTTGAAAACAGTCCTGAGAAAGTTCCAAACTGAGTATAATCATATCCGGTTTCCAGGTATGGATTATCACGAAGCCCCCAGATCGTAATATTATTGATCTTAGGATCTGTTATACTGCTCTTATGTTTGATTCGCTTTTCACCAGCGTTAGGAGCAGCTGTATACTCTGGTTTTGGTCCATTGTCATCCCCTGGTGTTGAAGTTGGATTTCCTGGTGTTCCCGCAGGTGGCGTAGTTGGCGCATTCGTCGGAGCTGCGGTCGGTGTGCTGGTCACATCAGGAGCACTTGTCGTTTTTGGTGCCGCCTTCTTCACAGTAACCTGGACTTTAAGACTTGTGGCCTTTTTCTTCCCCTTCAAAGTAAGTTTCGCAGTAATTGTCGCTTTTCCTGCTTTCTTACCAGTGATAGTAAATGCTGTTTTCCCCTTTTTCTTGACAGTTGCAATCTTCGTCTTACTGGACTTAACTGTAAGCTTTTTGACTGCCTTTGCCTTTACATTTTTAATCGTTACTTTCTTGGATTTTTTAACCTCTACTGTCGCTTTTTTCGTGCTAAGTGCTGGTTTTTTTGCGGCAGACGAATCTGGAGCCTGCACACCAGCCATAGTAATAGCCATGGCAGCGATCAGCGTTTTGGCTAATGCACCTTTTACATTTTTGTGCATAAGTAATACCTCCTTTTTATTTAGAACTATCTTTTAAAAAAAGGTGCATACGCATAGGAATGCACCTTTTTTTTGTTTTTAATCAGGTAACGATTTACCTACTATTTGATTGGTTTTACAAAGTATCTTACTCTGCTGGCTCCTCTGCTGCATCTTTCTTTGCATTCAGTACAACCTTATCAATTGTAATTACAAGGTCACCATCTGTAAGTGCTACAGAATTCTGGAAGAGAAGTTTCAACATGCTGGAACCACTTATAAGTGTCTCAAGAGAACCTTCAGCAACAATTCCTTTACCTTCTGCCAGGCTGCTTCCCTTAATGTTGTGAACAGTCACAAGACCTGTGTCGGAAGCATCCGTATTTACAAACTGCAGGGTCAGGATTCCATCATCCTCTAAGGATTCACCCTTATAGGTAGCACTACCAAACATCGTGATGTTCTCATAGTTAGCAAGATCAACACCCTCGATAAGTTTTGTAATATCAATGGTTCCCTTTCCTTTACCCTGTGCGGTATCCTTAGCAATGGTAACTACATTATTCTCTGTCAACTCTAATGTAATGTCTTCGATTACAGGTTTTTCAGCAGTAACAGTAATCTGTTTTGTAAATGTGACTTTCTTATCCTTTGTCGTAGTAATTTCTACAGAAACAGTCTCTACACCAGCTGCCTTAGCAGTAATAGTTGCCAGCTTAGGATCATCTGCGTTAGCTTTAAGCTCAACTACATCTGTTCCATCTGTACTCCACTTAGCTTCTTTGATATCACCAACGATAGAAGCATTCTTTACAACAGCCTCAGCAGTTGTCTCATCTCCTACTCCAATGGTTCCTCTGCCAAGTGCAACAAGTCCAGCTGGAGCAATACCTTCTGTAGCGTCAATCTTATCGGAAGGCTTATCATTGCCATCTGTCACACCATTTTTGCTTAATACACGAATGTTACCAACTTTATACTCGGTATTTGCACCCTTCACTCCATCCAGGATTGCAAAAATACTAAAACGAATCTTGTTGTCTTTAAGTTCCATATCTTCAAGTATTGCTGTATCGATCTCAAGCTCCTGATCCTCCAGAAGACCGGTATTGCTGAAGCTGATTGCATACTCATCAACGGCAATATTTTTAATATTTGTAAACTGATTTACAGGATCCCACTCATACAGCAACTCTCCTGGGAATGCATCCAGTGAAGCATTATCTGTGCTTCCTGCAAGAAGATATACCTTCTTATTCTCCAAGTCTCCGGATACAGCGTCAAAATCAAATTTTACACTGTAAAGATCTTTTACTGTAGATCCCTCAGGAAGTACAACATCAAAATAGGTATATACATTACCATATTTTGCACTCTCGTTGAGGATCAGATCAGCAGTACCATTCTCATCCACATTGAAGTAAGTCAGCTTAGAAGCTGCGTTACCACCAAGCTGGATATTCTTAATGGGATTTACCTCCCATGCCGGCGTAGGCGTTGGAGTCGGTTTCTTTGTCTTCTGTGGTGTCTGTGTCGTCTGTGGTGCATCTGTGGTAGCCGGCGGTGTCACAACAGGTGTTGATGTAGGCACTGAAGTAGGTACTGCTGTAGGTACTGATGTCACCTTAGGTACCGTAGCATTTTTAACTTTTACTTTCAAAGTCAGCTTTGTAGCCTTTTTCTTTCCTTTTACTGTAACTTTAACTGTAACTTTAGCATTTCCAGCCTTTTTACCAGTTACATTAAAAGCTGTTTTTCCTTTTTTCTTTACAGTAGCAATCTTTTTGTTAGAAGTTGTTACTGCCAGTTTTTTAACCTGCTTTGCTTTAACATTCTTAATAGTTACTTTTTTGCTCTTTCCCTTAACTACTGTTACGGACTTCGCAGAAAGCTTTGCTTTCTTAGCTGCGTCAGCTTCTGGTGCTGCGGTTCCTGCCAGAGCAACTGTCAGGGCAACTGCCATAACTTTAGCTAAAGTTCTTTTGAAATTTCTTTTCAAAACTCTTACCTCCTAATTTTT
>JAAVZE010000196.1 GCA_022791495.1 Eubacterium sp. | reverse complement strand
TTTGAAGACCTCAGGAATATTACTGTTTTCAAGTTTCTCACGAATACCTGCCATCAGAACAATGGCGATCAGGAATCCAATGGAGGCGCCGATACCGTTGATCACACTCTCCAGCACATTGTACTCGTTCTGTACGCTGAGAAGCGCCACACCAAGAACAGCACAGTTCGTAGTGATCAGAGGAAGGTACACACCCAAAGATTTGTAAAGTGCCGGCATTTTCTTTTTCAGCACCATCTCCACAAACTGTACCAGGGCAGCGATCACGAGGATAAATACGATGGTATTCAGGTATTCCAGCTCAAAAGGTACCAGAAGATAATTATACAACAGACTGGTACAAAGAGATGCGATGGTGATTACAAAAAGCACGGCACCACCCATTCCTGCCGCTGTCTCCACTTTCTTGCTGACGCCGAGGAAGGGGCAGATACCCATAAACTGGCTGAGCACAAAATTGTTTACAAGAGCAGCGGTAAAGAGAATTGTAAATATACTCATTCTTTTTCATCCTCCTCTCTGCTGGCAGCCGCCTCCTCAGGAGCTTTTCCACAGGTTTCCACATGACCTGCACAGGCTGCACAGTTACCGGTACAGGAGATCTCCTCCGCCTCCGGTGTATTGGTGGCGCATGGCATCTTCAGTTTGTTCTGGAGGGCGGTCAGCCCGGCAAGTACGAAAAATGCTCCCGGCGCCATAACGAACATTGCAATATGAAAATCATCCGGAATAAATTCAAAACCAAAGACTGCACCGCTTCCAAGAATCTCACGGAAAATACCGATGCAGGTAAGCCCCAGCGTAAATCCAAGTCCCATGCCTACTCCGTCCAGGGCAGACAACATTACCGGACTCTTAGAAGCATAGGCCTCCGCACGGCCGAGAATGATACAGTTTACCACGATCAGCGGAATGTATACACCCAGGGCACTGTCCAAAAATGGCAGATATGCCTTCAAAAGTAATTGCACGATCGTCACAAAGGACGCGATGACTACGATGAATGCCGGAATACGAACCCGGTCCGGAATCACTTTACGAAGCGCCGAGATCATCATATTGGAGAGGATAAGCACTACAGTTGTAGATAGCCCCATACCAATGGCATTCACTGCACTGGAAGTAACAGCAAGTGTCGGACACATTCCCAGCATCATGACAAAGGTAGGGTTTTCTTTGATGATTCCGTTCTGAAGCCGTTCTGTGTATTTACTCATCCCTGAACACCCCCTTCCTTATCGTATAAGAGAATTCCTTTTACCGCATTGGTGATGGCACGTGAGGTTACCGTCGCACCGGACATCGCCTCGATCTGCCCCTGGGGATCTTTCGGTGTCGTTCCCGCTTTAAAATACATCGGCAGACTGTCCGAAGACGGATACTGGATTCCCTTTTCAAAACTGAATTTTGATTTAAACTCATCGCTGGTACAGTTGGCGCCAAGGCCAGCTGTCTCTGACTGATTTGTAATCTCGATTCCTGTAACGACGCCGCCACAGACACCCATTACGAAGGAAATGCTTCCGCCATATCCTTTTTTGGCATCTGCAATATAGACATGACCCACATCCTGGCCATCCGCCTGAATCTTTTTCACCGTGGATACTACTACATGCTTTGAATAGGAATCCCCGGTTTCTTCTTTTACTTTACCTTCTGCAGAAGATTTATCAATCACGTGTTCCTGAAGGAATTTGTTGGCTTTCTCTGCTGCATCCTCCGCGTCATCAGCCACCTTCAATTCCATCCCGGCAGCCACCTTTTCCACTGCCTTTAACACAACCTCACAGGCTTCGTTATCCGTCTTCGCCTGGGCATTCTCGATGGGTTTTTTCGTCACCGTGTACACACCGGCGAGAATCCCGCCGAGTATCAGGGTAATTAAACAAAGGATTATGGCATCAACCACAAATGAACGCTCTTTCTTTTCACTACTCATTTCCTTTGCCCTCCTTTCCAAATGCCTTTGGAATGGTGACCATCTCGATCAACGGTACAAACAGGTTACCGATGATGATCGCAAATGACACACCCTCTGCGGACTCTCCGAAGAAACGGAACAATC
>JAAVZE010000128.1 GCA_022791495.1 Eubacterium sp. | reverse complement strand
GCAAGATGAGTAAATCCCTTGGCCATGGCATCGATCCTCTTGAGGTCATTGACAAATATGGTGCGGATGCCCTGCGTCTGACTCTGGTGACGGGAAACGCGCCGGGAAATGATATGCGATTTTACTGGGAGCGCGTGGAAGCAAGCCGTAACTTTGCCAATAAGGTGTGGAATGCGTCCCGCTTTATCATGATGAATTTTGCCCAGAATGAGGGACTGGCTGACAAAGAAGTGGATCCCTCCCAGTTTACCCAGGCAGATAAATGGATCCTTGCCAAGTGCAACCAGTTGGTAAATGATGTCACCACACTGATGGAGACCTTTGATCTGGGAATTGCCGTGCAGAAGATTTATGATTTTATCTGGGAAGAGTTCTGTGACTGGTATATCGAGATGGTAAAACCACGTCTTTATAATGAAGAGGATGAGACTAAGGCAGCTGCCCTTTACACTCTTAAGAAGGTGCTGATTGACGCACTGAAACTTCTTCATCCCTATATGCCGTTTATCACAGAGGAGATCTACTGTACACTTATGGAGAATGAGGAAGCTTCTATCATGGTTTCTGACTGGCCGGTAAATTCGGAAGTGACGGCTGCCTTCAAAGCAGATATGGAAGCGGTAGAGCGCATCAAAGAAGCCGTAAAAGGAATCCGTAATGTCCGCGGTGAGATGAATGTTCCGCCGAGCAAAAAGGCAAAAGTGATTGTTGTGACAGAAGATGAATTGGTACAAGAAATATTTGAGGCCAATAAGGTATTTTTTGCCACCCTGGGCTTTGCCAGTGAGGTGGTGATCCAGAGTGACAAATCTGGAATCGCACAGGATGCTGTCTCTGTAGTGATCGACAAGGGAACGATTTATTTGCCTTTTGCAGAGCTTGTGGATGTGGCGAAGGAGATTGAGCGTCTTCAGAAGGAAGAGAAAAAGCTGATGGGAGAACTCAAACGCTCCGAGGGAATGCTTGGCAACCCTAATTTTGTAAATAAAGCGCCGGCCAAAAAGATAGAAGAAGAGAGGGCGAAACTGGAAAAATACCAGAGTATGATGACTCAGGTGAAGGAACGACTTGCCCAGTTATTGTAAAACAATGGTCCATCCTTTTAGCTCGACGGCATCGTCAGGCTAGGGAATTAAATCGGAAAATGCCAGAATTCATAGTTGGATTCTGGCATTTTATTGAGCAGGGGATATGAAATATGCGGGAATTGTCCAGATATCGGAAAAACAGACGCTTTTATGCCGGCCGGAGAAAAAAGACCGGTGTCGTTATCGGTGGTGAGGACTATGTGATAAAATACCGGAGAAAATCAACAGAAGGGGCAGTTTGTGATCATGTGTCCGAATATCTGGGAAGCCATATCTTTGATATGCTGGGAGTTACGACCCAGGATACCTGGCTGGGAAAGTGCCGGGATGAGGAAGTGGTCCTATGCAAAGACTTTATTTCAGAAGATGAGAGCTTCCTCCCGTTTGCCCAGCTGGAGGAATATTTTCTGGATCTCACAGGCAGAGCGGTTTCGTATGAATATGAGCACATTATGGAGGTGCTGACTAAGCTTCTTGGTGCGTCCGCAGCAAAAGTAATAATAAAAACTTTTTGGGATATGGTTGTCATCGATGCCTTTGTTGCGAATGGAGAACGGGACGAAAACAGCTGGGGATTGTTGAAAAAGGGCAGTCTGTACTCTCCTGCGCCTGTTCTGGGAAATGATTCCTGCCTTTTTCCAGATGTGGTTACCGATGAGCAGTGCAGGGAAATCCTGGCATCAAAGGAAGAGATGGAACGCAGGATATTTGATATTCCAGTACCGAAGATCCAATATAGGGGAAGGACTTGTTCCTATTATGATATCGTTTCCGACCATCATTTCAGGGATTGTGACAGGGCATTGTGGCGAATGATTCAGAAGATAGACTTTGCAGCAGTAAATTATCTCGTGGAGAGTGTAGCATTTACCAGCAGCATCCGGAAAAAATTTCTTATCACGATACTGGAAGAACGATATAAGAACCTCCTGCTGAAGCCTTTTGAGAAGAGGATGTAAAAGGATTGAGGAAGGGAGTGATAAAGATATGTTTGGAAACAGCCAGCCAATAAATGAGTATACAGCGCCGTTGTCCGGTGAAATAGTCAGCACCTGTGCGGGGGTGATCAAAGCGAGGGGCTGCTATGGAGAAAAGTACAGTGTGGGAAAAATTGAATACCAACTATTTTCGGAAACAGGCTATCAGTATGTGATCTCTCCCTACTGGGATGTGGTGGATGGTCTGGGGGAAGAGGGATTTCAGGGAATTCCGGGAATCGCCATGGAACTCCGGCGCCAGCATTATTACCGTGTCAACAGACAGCCAGTGTTTATATCCATGAGAAGCCCATCAGAAAACAGGGAAGATCTGGAAGAACTTCTGGAAGCGGCAGGTATGGATACTTACGACCGGTTAGAATGGCTGGTGCGAACGCAACAGCAGGGTGGTGATCATCTGACTCTGGAACCATACCGGCAGGAGACCAGAGAGTTTTGTTATAACGGCCTGGATACTTTGTTGTGTCAGCTGCAGTATGGAGATCTGGTTCGTATCAGCAGTCAGAATGAGGTTTCCAATAATCCGTCAATCTACACAGAGCATCTGCTCTGCATGGTGGCATCGGGAGCAGTGATAAGGTTTGAAAAGGAGAAAATAGTAATAGATAAAAATACAAGAAGTACCATTTTATCTATTCTTCAGAGACAATATTATGCGTGGAAGAATCAGCAGATATTAAAACATCGCCGGGGAGTGGAAGGGGCAAAGAACCGAGGAGCTTACCGCGGACGCCGGCCGATGCAGATCGAACCCGGGAAAATTCAAAAAGTTTCTGACCTGTTTCATGCAAAAAAGATATCTGAAGCGGAGGCCATGCAGCGGCTGGGAATCGTGTCCCGCTCCACCTTTTACAGGAAACTGAAAGAGTTAAAAATGTAATTTTTTGGTTTTGTCAAAAATTGCGATGGCTTTTGTCAAAAAAGACGTTTTTCCCCTTGCTTTTTTCAATAAAAATGGGTATTATGTTTCATAGGGCATTTGTCCGGTGGTGATAATTGACGATGACCATTGAGCTTAAAAGGAGGTCAGAAGATGATAAATTTTGAGGAAGAACTTGAAAAATATGAGCCAAGCCTGGATGTAGAACAGGTGGAAAATGCTGTAAATAATAATAATCTTACGGATGTGACAGATATTGTGAGAGAGTTGATTTCAGAAACCAGGTCACCGGTGTGATGTACGATAAAGAATTAGGAGGATTCCAATGAGATGTCCAAGATGTGATGCAAACATAAACGAAGAGATGGAAATTTGCAGATTTTGTGGACAGGATCTGTCGATCATATATCATGTAAGAAGAATTTCAAATGCGTACTACAATATGGGACTGGAAAAAGCGCATGTGCGTGATCTCTCAGGGGCAGTCATGGTACTGAAAAAAAGTCTGCAGTTTGATAAATACAATACCAATGCCCGCAATCTTCTGGGGCTTGTGTACAATGAGATGGGGGAGACTGTGGCGGCATTGAGTGAGTGGGTGCTTAGCCGGTATCTTCAGCCAGAAAATAACCGGGCACAATATTATATCAATGTCATTCAGAAAAACCAGACAGCACTGGATGCGGTAAATCAGACGATAAAAAAATACAACTCCGCGCTGAATGCGGCTAAGGGAGGCAATGAAGATCTGGCGGTGATTCAACTGAAAAAGGTGGTCAGCCTGAATCCTAAATTTGTTCGTGCCCTGCAGCTTCTGGCACTGTTGTATATGAAGTCCAAAGAGTATCCGAAAGCTGCCAAATGCCTCAAAAGGGCGAGGCGGATTGACTATAATAATACGACCACCCTGCGTTATATGCAGGAGATCGGTGAGAAGTTTAGTGAAAATGAAGGCAGGAGCCGGGAGGAGTCTGCCAGGGCATACCGTCAGCAGCCAAAAAAGGATCCTCTGGCAAATGTGCAGCCTGTAGGTGCTTATAAAGAAGAGAAGCGGCACTGGATGCCAGTGATCAATGTGATCATTGGAGTGATCATTGGTCTTGTTGTCAGTTTTGTGCTGATTCGCCCAACTCTTCTGGGAAACAACCTGGGAAATAATTCTGACAGCATTGCTGAAAACAATCAGCAGTTGTCTGTGAAGGAGGCCCAGCTGTCATCTATGCAGAAGCAGAAAGAGAAACTGGAGCAGGATGTAGCGGAGCTGCAGAAAAAACTGGATGAGGGAGAAGATGCCAGTGCAGCAAAGCTGGAACTGAGCAACAATCTTCTTCTGGCTGTCAAGTATTATAATGATGGGGACAGGCTTCTTGCTGCCAGTACAGTGAGTCAGTACAAAGAGTCGGATTTTGAGAAGGAAGAAATGAAGGAACTGTATAAAATGGTTTCTAAGAAAATTACCCAGGCGGATGTGAAAAATCTTTTTGAACAGGGAAGAACAGAGTTTAATAGAGGCAAATATGATGATGCAGAAAAACTCTTAAACCAGGTACTTTCTGTCGATGCTGAGAATCTGGATGCATTGTATTTTATGGGCCGGGTTTACCATCAGAAAGGGAAAAAGAAAAAGGCCATAGAATATTATGAGAAGGTAATTGAGATCGATGAGGCTTCCAGCCGGGCAGCAGAGGCGAAAAGCCGCCTGAGACAGCTGGGCGTGAACTGACATAATAAACGGTCGGCTTACTTCTGGATGAAAGCTTTTAAATTTGAACGTTATTTACATGAGAAAAAGAAGAAAAAGGACTACGGAGAAAATATTGGACAGGCCGTCCAGATTGCTCTGTAGTTCTTTTTTCATATGAAAAAGAAATTGATATAAAAGGGGAGGAAGAAAATGGATCATTTTTCACTGGAAAGGAATGGAGCTAACCTGATCCTGCACATCAGCGAGGATCTGGATCACCATACAGCGGCACAGATCAGCAAGACCATTGATGTTCTGATTGAGAAGGGAAATGTAAAAAATATAGTATTTGATTTTGAAGGGATGACATTTATGGACAGTTCCGGAATCGGCATGGTTATGGGGAGATACCGGAAAATACAGTATTTTGGCGGAAATGTTTATGTGACCGGGGTAGGTGCCGGCATTGACCGGATATTTTCCATGTCCGGACTCTATAAGATCATTCAGAAGGTTTGAGAAAATCAAAGTATTGCATTTGATATGCAGGAACATTATTGTGTAAAAACAGTGCAGAATTGGAGGAAAAGATGAATACATATAATGAAATGAAATTGGAATTTAGCAGCTTTTCGGAAAATGAAAGCTTTGCCCGTACTGTGGTAAGCGCCTTCATTGCCAGAATGGATCCGACGCTGGAAGAACTGGCAGATGTAAAGACGGCTGTTTCTGAAGCGGTGACCAACGCGATTATCCACGGTTACGAAAAAAATCCTGGGAAAGTAACCATATATGGAAAGATTGAGGGAAATACGATCTATCTGGAGATTTCCGATGCCGGGGAGGGAATCAGCGATATTTCCAAAGCAATGGAACCACTATACACATCCAAGCCGGAACTGGACAGGTCTGGTATGGGTTTTGCGTTTATGGAGGCATTTATGGACGAGCTTCATGTGGAGTCAGAGCCGGGGAAGGGAACGGTTATAAAAATGAAAAAAGTGATATATAGCGCAATAAATCTTTCATAGAGAGGGACTGGTCAATGGAAACCATAGAACTGATAAAATTAGCACGTTCTGGGGATAAAATGGCACGGGACCAGGTGATACAAAAGAATATGGGGCTGGTATACAGCATTGTGAGCCGATATGTGGGGAGGGGATATGACACAGAGGAACTCAGCCAGATCGGAGCCATTGGTCTGATCAAAGCCGTGGACAAATTTGATATGCGCTTTGATGTAAAATTTTCTACCTATGCCGTACCAATGATCAGCGGCGAGATCAAAAGATTTCTCCGGGATGACGGAATGGTCAAAGTAAGCCGGAGTATCAAGGAAAACGGCTGGAAGATACGCAAGGCGGCAGATACTCTTTCCCAGCAGCTGGACAGGGAACCTTCCATTGAAGAGCTGGCAGCGGCGACAGAGATCGCTGTAGAAGATATCGTCCTTGCGCTGGAGGCAAATCTGGAGGTGGAATCCATCCACAAGCCGGTTTCCTTTGCCGATGGAAAAGAGGTTTCCCTGGAAGATAAAATTCCAGAAAAAAGTGACTGGAATGAACAGCTCCTAAACCGTATGCTGGTAGACCAGCTGATGCTGCTTCTAAACGACAAAGAGAAAAAACTGATCCAGATGCGTTATTACGATGACAAACCTCAGCGGGAGGTGGCGGAATGCCTTGGAATCAGCCAGGTTCAGGTAAGCCGTCTGGAGAAAAAGATCCTGCAGAACCTGCGAAACCATATGAATAAAGCGTATAGTCCAACGGCATCCATTTGAACCCGCCGCGCTGCATGAACAGAGTAAAAATGACAAAAATGGAAAAAGCTATTGACAAATATATTGGTTTGTGATAGCATATATTTTGCGTGTTGACAAGTACATGCTTAAATGTGGGTTTAGCTCAGCTGGATAGAGCGTTTGGCTACGGACCAAAAGGTCGGGGGTTCGAATCCTCTAACCCACGGTGAAAACTGCTAAATAAAGTCTTGGACTTTGTTTGGCAGTTTTTTTGTTAAAAAGTAATTGCACTCCAGGCTTGACTTAGGATATACTTAAGACATACGAATCGAGGAGGATGATATGAAATGATACAGTACAAATGCCCCAAATGTGCGGCCAATATGGAATTTGACGCAAAAAGCGGACGGCTCAGCTGTGCATTCTGTGGGAACAGTCTGAATATTCAGGACTTTGCAGAGGAAAATGGCGGTGAATATGAAGCAGATGCTGCAAAAGAAAATGTGGATGAGGAAACCGGGGATTTCCGTGAGGTGCATGAGGAAAAGACAGATAATTTCTTTGATGAATCGGTTGTGAGATACTGCTGTGATAATTGTGGCGCGGAGCTTGTGGTAACAGAAGATACCACAGCTACAAAGTGCAGTTTTTGCGGATCGCCCATGATTCTGTCTGACCGAATGCAGGGGAAGAGAGCGCCGGTAAAAGTCATACCCTTCCGGGTGAGCAAAGAAGATGCCATCACTGCGTTTAAAAAATGGTGTAAGAAGGGGTTGATCACACCAAATGATTTTATGACACCAGACCGAATCGATGATATCGTAGGAATTTATGTTCCTTTTTGGTTATATGATATGGCCGGGCAGGGAGAGGTTCACGCGGACTGTACCCGGGTGTCACATTATTCCAGTGGAAATTATAATGTGACGGCAACAAAACACTACAAGGTGTGGAGAAAGGTAGACCTGGATTACGACTGCATTCCGGTGGATGCGTCTGAGCGGATGCGGGATGATCTGATGGATAAGCTGGAGCCTTTTTACTACGAAGATATCAAAGACTATTCTTCCATGTATCTTCCTGGATATGTGGCGGAAGGATACAATTATACCGATGATGATCTGATGCCCAGAGTGCAGAAACGGGTGGAGAAATTTATGGACGAATATGTAAAGGGGACGATGAAAAATTATGCTTCGGTTCGTATCACAGACCGGGATTATAACATTTTAAAGAAGAAAGCGGATTATGCGCTGCTTCCCGTGTGGATGATCAACTATGATTACCGGGATGGGCAGTATGTCTTTGCCATGAATGGCGATACGGGAAAGATTGTAGGAAAACCTCCTATCAGTAAAGCGAAAGTGATGGCATGGCTGTTTGGTGCTGGCGGAGGGTTATTTCTTATTCTGCGTCTGATCACCATATTTTTACTGGGAGGTGGTATCGGATGATGAAGAGTAAAAGTTTTTACATATTATTTGTGTTAGTGCTGGTTTTGACAGCAGGTCTGGGGGTATCCTCAAGATGTGTTTCAGCGGAAGGTCTGGAAGACTACTATCTGGAAGGTAATGGGAACAGTCTCAAGTGGGAGAGCGCTGTGAACGATTATGCCGGTATTTATACCCAGGATCAGATAACTGCTTTTGAGGAAAAAATGAGAAAGATGCGCAAAGAATACGATTGTAATGTGGTGGCATTTGTGATTGATAACGATGAGTGGAACAGCAGTGATTTGTCTGTGCCGGAACGAGTCAGCGAGCGCTTTTTGAATTTAGATTCCCATAAAAGCACCGTTGTCCTCTGGGTGAATGTTTGTAGTAATAACCGTTCACTCTATGTATTGGGGTATGGTTCGGCAGAACATAAGATTACCAGCGGTGAAGCGGATCAGCTGGCAAAAGGCCTGCAGGGGTATGTGAAAGAAGCCCAGGGCGGGGCTGGGGATGCCCAGACCAAGTATACCCAGATGATGGATGAGTTTATAAGCAAGAGTGATCAGGAGATGCGTACTCCCTACTTTTTTCTGGCATGGTGGTTCCATCTTGGGCTGGGTCTTCTGGCGGGAACGATTGTAGTACTGATATTGGTGAGAAATTCTGGCGGCAAAATGACGACAAACGGGAAGACTTATATGAATAAGAGCTTTTCAGAGCTGATTGGACGTCGGGATATTTATACCCACACGACTTATGTGAGAACAAGAAAATCCAGCAGCAGTGGCAGCAGTGGTGGAGGAGGCGGACGCAGCCACTCCAGCGGCGGTGGACGGTTCTGATCACAACGGGAAAAATATAACTAAGGAAAGGAATAGCGAATATGTGGCTGGCAGATGGCTGGAAAGATTACGAAGTGATTGACACTTCATCGGGAGAAAAACTGGAGCGATGGGGGGAATATATTCTGGTACGGCCGGATCCCCAGGTGATCTGGGATACACCTCATGAAGCTTCTCAGTGGAGGCAGAAAAATGCCCACTATCATAGAAGCAGCAAGGGAGGAGGACAGTGGGAATTTATCGATCTTCCCCAGCAGTGGAAGATCTCTTACCGGGATCTGACCTTTCATCTGAAACCCTTTAGTTTTAAACACACTGGTTTGTTTCCAGAGCAGGCGGTGAATTGGGACTGGGCCTCGGCACTGATCAAAAAAGCCGGTCGACAGATCAAAGTATTGAATCTGTTTGCCTATACAGGAGGTGCTACGGTGGCATGTGCCAAGGCAGGAGCAACGGTGACACATGTAGATGCTTCCAAGGGTATGGTATCCTGGGCGAAGGAAAATGCTGTTGCGTCCGGGCTTGCCGATGCGCCGATCCGTTATCTGGTGGATGATTGTGTTAAATTTGTGGAACGTGAAATCCGCCGGGGAAATCATTACGATGGCATTATTATGGATCCGCCCTCATATGGGAGGGGGCCAAAAGGAGAGGTTTGGAAGATGGAGGAAAAGATATTTCCTCTGCTCAGCCTGTGTACAAAAGTGTTATCCAGAGAGCCCTTGTTCTTTCTGGTGAATTCCTATACCACTGGCCTGCAGCCGGCGGTGCTGTCCTATATGATGGAACTGACGATCCGGAACAAATTTGGGGGCACAGTGGAGGCGGATGAGATTGGCCTTCCAGTGAGTTCAAACGGCCTTATCCTTCCCTGCGGTGCCAGTGGAAGGTATGAAAAGATATAACAGGAGGTGTGTGACAACTTGTTTTAGAACAAAGGTACGCAGACAAATGTAGTATGAGAAACTAACAAAGTTATCCACAAATAAAGCGCCGTTTTTACGATATTTTTTAGTTGTGCACAAAGTTATCCACATTATCCACAAAAAATGTAGACTTTTGTAGCAAAAATACACTGATTTGACAATTAACAGAGTTGTATGACAATTTGGTGTGAAAGCAAAAAACAGCTTGATAAATCCAAAATATATGTTGCCCATTATATGGATTTGGTATATAATAAACATACGGGACAGGTTCCATATGACATCGTTGGCAGACAGGTTTCCGTCCCGAATATTATGGGCAAAGGAGCTGATCATTATGAATTTAGTAATTAGCGGCAAGAATTTAGATATAACGGAGGGATTACGTTCGGCGATCGAAGAAAAGATTGCTAAACTGGAGAGATATTTCAATGACAGTACTGAGGTTCACGTGACGTTGAGTACTGAGAAAAACAGACAGAAGATTGAGATTACCATTCCAATGAAAGGAAGTATCATTCGTGCAGAAGAAGTTAGTTCGGATATGTATGTTTCCATTGATCTGGTGGAAGAAGTGATTGAAAGACAATTGCGGAAATATAAGAATAAATTGATTGATAAAGCACAGAATGCGGCACATCTGAACCAGGAATTTATTGATGCGGATATGGAGGATGAAGAAGAGATCAACATTATCCGTTCTAAGAAATTTGCGATGAAGCCGATGGATCCTGAAGAGGCGTGTGTACAGATGGAGCTTCTGGGACATAACTTCTTTGTATTCCGGAATTCTGAGACAGAAGAGGTAAATGTTGTTTACAAGAGAAAAGGAAATACATATGGGCTGATCGAGCCAGAGTATTAAGAATATATGGGTGTCCATGAAGTGATTTCCAGAAACATATGGACTGGGAAAAAGATGTGTCCTCCTGGATGGAACCATTCGGTTTGGTCCAGAAGGACACTTTACCATTTTTACAAAGAAACTAAAGTTTCAGAATGGAGGATAATATGGGATTGATCAAAGCGATCGGAGGAGCAATCCGCGGCGAGATGGCAGACCAGTGGAAGGAGTACTTTTATTGTGATGCACTGGAATCAGATATTCTTGTAACCAAGGGACAGAAACGGACCAGCGGCAGATTTGGCAGCAGAAACAACGGCAATGATAATCTGATCACGAATGGTTCCGTAGTGGCTGTAAATGAGGGGCAGTGCATGATCATCGTGGATCAGGGAAAAGTTGTGGAATTCTGTGCGGAGGCAGGAGAATTTTTGTATGACACTTCCACAGAGCCCAGTTTGCTTTATGGAGATCTGGGTGAAAATATCAAAAAAACCTTTGCTGCAGTAGGAAGACGTTTTACTTTTGGAGGAGATACCGGAAAGGATCAGCGGGTTTATTTCTTCAACACGAAGGAAATTATGGGAAATAAATATGGGACTGCCACACCGGTTCCTTTCCGTGTAGTGGATACCAATATTGGACTGGATGTGGATATATCTGTCCGCTGTAATGGGGAGTATTCTTACCAGATCTTTGATCCTCTGCTCTTTTATACGAATGTATGCGGCAATGTGGTGGATGAATACCGAAGGGACACCATTGACAGCCAGCTGAAGACAGAGCTCATGACAGCACTGCAGCCAGCATTTGCAAAAATTTCGGCCATGGGGATCCGCTATAGTGCGGTGCCGGCTCATACTATGGAAGTGGCAGATGCCCTGAATGTTGAATTGTCTGAAAAATGGAGCGGTTTGAGAGGCATCCGCATCGTTTCTTTTGGTGTAAATGCCATTAAGGCTTCAGAAGACGATGAAGCGATGATCAAAGAACTGCAGAAGACAGCAGTACTCCGCAATCCGGGTATGGCGGCGGCAACTCTGACAGAGGCCCAGGCCCAGGCGATGAAATCGGCGGCGGCAAATACTTCCACGGGACCAATGATGGCATTTGCCGGGATGAATATGGCATCCCAGGCAGGGGGGATGGATGCCAATGCCCTGTTTACCATGGACCGGCAGGGCGGAGCACAGAACGGAGCGCCGGTATCTGGAAATCCGGAGGGAAATGCAGCCAGTGGAGGGAACACCGCAAAGCAGGTGGATTCCTGGACCTGCAGCTGTGGAACCACCAACACAGGAAAATTCTGCATAGAATGTGGAAAAGCAAAGCCAGCACCCAGGGAGGGATGGACCTGCAGCTGTGGAGCAGTAAATCAGGGGAAATTTTGTATGGAATGTGGGACAAAGAAACCGGAGGGAGCCCCGTTGTACCGCTGTGACAAGTGTGGCTGGAAGCCGGAGGATCCGCATCATCCGCCGAAATTCTGTCCGGAATGTGGAGATGTTTTTGACGAAAACGATATTGAGTAAACAGAGATGGAATAAAAATAGAGTGAATTCGTTCGATGGCGCCGATTAGAGGTTTGTGTAATTGGCGCTATTATATTGACTGAAATTACCGTTCATTTAAGGAGAGGAAAATATGGGGAATTACACAGGCCTGATCATTGTTTTGGTATTGATTTTGATCATTGTCATTGCGGTCTATGCCGGAGTTGCTGCATTAAAACGAAAGGCAAGACAGGTATCAAGAGATCTTTTTGGAACCAGTGATCTCAGGCGGGGGGCGGAGATGATGCGGGAGGAGATGGCGTCCACGCCAAAGTCGGTCTCTGCCATGACGAAACTCCTTCTGCCAAAGATTGTTCAGGATTTTCCTGATTTTGAGTACGATGAAATGAAAGAGAGGGCGGATAATATACTGGTGAATTATCTGAGGGCGGTCGGTACTGGTGGAAAGGAGATGCCGGAGGATGGCAGCACAGAGTTAAAAGAAGAATTGGCAGCCCATATCGCGATGCTGGAAGAGGCCGGGCAGAGGGAGCATTTTGAACAGATACATATTCACCGGACCGAGATCAGCCAGTACCGGAAAAGCGAGGGGCGCTGTATCATCACATTCCAGTCGGCGCTGGAGTGTTTTCATTATGTGACAGACCGCGAGGGAAATCTGCTGAGAGGTGCAAGAGATATAAAATATCAGACCAAGTACAATACGGATCTGATCTACATACAGGACAGGGAACTGGTAGAAGATCAAAGAACCCAGGCGCTGGGGATCAACTGCCCCAACTGTGGAGCGCCGCTCTCTGCCCTGGGTGCTAAAGTGTGCGAGTACTGCGGAACTCCGGTGGTGGAGATCAATATTCACGCATGGTTTTTCAGCGATGTAAAAGAAGTTAAAAGATTATGAACGGATTGTAAAAAACAAACGAAAATCAAAAAAATCATTGAAAGACAGAAGATCTAGTGATAAAATAATCTGGGATAAAACTTTGATTATTATGGAGAGTGAACGTATGGGATTATTAAGCAAGGTAGTCGGAACCCACAGTGAGAGGGAAGTAAAGAGAGTGCTTCCTATCGTGGATAAGATTGAAAAACTGGAACCTGATTATGAAAAATTGTCAGACGAGCAGTTGAAAGATAAAACTAGAGAATTCAAGAACCGGTTGTCAGAAGGGGAATCACTGGATGACATTCTTCCGGAGGCATATGCAGTTGTCAGAGAAGCATCCAAGCGGACGATTGGCATGCGCCATTACCGCGTGCAGCTGATCGGCGGAGTGATTCTGCATCAGGGACGTATCACGGAGATGCGTACTGGTGAAGGTAAGACGCTGGTGTCCACGCTTCCAGCATATTTGAATGCCTTAGAGGGCAAGGGCGTCCATATCGTTACGGTAAATGACTATCTGGCTAAGCGTGATGCCGAGTGGATGGGACAGATCCATGAGTTTCTTGGGCTGACAGTAGGCTGTATACTGAACAGCATGGACAATGATGAGAGAAGAGAAGCCTATGGCTGTGATATTACTTACGCTACGAATAACGAGCTTGGATTTGACTATCTCCGTGATAACATGGTTATTTATAAAGAGCAGCTGGTACAGAGAGAGCTGCACTATGCCATTGTGGACGAGGTGGACTCGGTGCTTATCGACGAGGCGAGAACTCCGCTGATCATCTCCGGAAGCAGCGGAAAATCCACAAAGATCTACGAGGCATGTGATAATCTGGCAAAGCAGCTTAAGCGTGGTACTGCGAAAGAACTGTCTAAGATGGATATCATCATGAAGGAAGATGACAATGAGACCGGTGATTTTGTTGTGGATGAAAAGGAAAAGACGGTGAACCTTACCGCCCAGGGTGTGGCAAAGGTGGAGCGCTTTTTCCATATCGAGAATCTGGCAGATCCGGAGCATTTGGAGATCCAGCACTGTATTAATCTTGCCCTGCGGGCGCACAATCTCATGTTTTTAGACAAGGATTATGTGGTAAAGGATGATGAGGTGCTGATCGTCGATGAATTTACAGGACGTATCATGCCGGGACGCCGTTATTCCGACGGACTTCATCAGGCGATTGAGGCAAAAGAGCATGTGAAAGTTAAGCGTGAGAGCAAGACACTGGCGACGATCACATTCCAGAACTTCTTTAATAAATATGCGAAAAAATGTGGTATGACCGGTACTGCTCTTACCGAGGAAAAAGAATTCCGTGAGATCTATGGCATGGATGTTGTGGAGGTTCCCACCAATAAACCGGTGGCACGTATCGATCACAACGATTCCGTATACAAAACCAAAAAAGAAAAGCTGAATGCTATTGTCGAGGACATTGCAGACTGCTATGAGAGAAAGCAGCCGGTGTTAGTGGGTACGATCACCATTGAGGCATCGGAGGAGCTCAGCGACCTGCTTCGGAGACGGGGCATTAAGCATAAAGTACTGAACGCCAAATACCATGAGATGGAGGCGGAAATTGTTGCAGATGCCGGTATTGCCGGGGCTGTGACTATTGCCACCAATATGGCAGGCCGTGGTACGGATATCAAGCTGGGAGAAGGAGTCCAGGACCTGGGAGGATTGCGGATCATCGGTACGGAGCGGCATGAGTCCAGACGTATCGATAATCAGCTGCGGGGACGTTCCGGACGTCAGGGAGATCCTGGTGAATCCAAGTTTTATATATCCCTTGAGGATGACTTAATGCGATTGTTTGGTTCCCAGAACCTGATGAATATATTTAATTCCCTGGGCATGCCGGAGGGTGAACAGATCCAGCACCGGATGCTGAACAAAGCCATCGAGCGCGCGCAGATGAAGATCGAGGGCAATAACTACGGAATCCGTAAAAATCTGCTGGAGTATGATATCATCAACAACCAGCAGAGGGAGCTCATCTATGCAGAGAGACGTAAAGTTCTGGATGGAGAGAGTATGCGTGATACCATTTACGGTATGATGGATGAAGTGATTGAAAAGTATGTGGGCAGAACCATTGGTGACGACCAGATTCCGGAGGAGTGGGATCTGGATGAGCTGAATATGAATCTGCTTCCTATCATTCCCTTAGAGCCGATCACTTTTGATCCAGAGAGGGATAAGAGCATCAATAAAAATGAACTGATCCAGAAATTAAAAGAAGAGGCGCTTCATCTCTATGAGATGAAAGAGGCAGAGTTTCCGGAGGCAGAGCAGATCCGGGAGATCGAGCGTGTTATTCTTTTAAAAGTCACGGACCAGCACTGGATGAACCATATTGACGATATGGATCAGCTGCGTCAGGGTATCGGGCTACAGGCATATGGACAGAGAGATCCGGTGACAGAGTACCGATTCCAGAGTTATGATATGTTTGCGGAGATGACAGAGTCCATCCGTGAAGAGACGGTGAAGGCACTGATGCATGTTCGTATCGAGCAGAAAGTAGAGCGTGAGCAGGTGGCGAAAGAGACAGGAACTAACAAGGATGATTCTGCCAATGCTCCGGTTACGAGAAAATCAGATAAGATCAGCCGCAATGCTCCGTGTCCCTGCGGATCCGGAAAGAAATATAAATACTGCTGCGGCAGATAAGTTGAATCAGAGGGTTGAAAAATGGTCGAGTTAGATAATTATAAAGTCGAACTCTCCTCTTATGAAAAGCCTCTCGCTGAGGTCAGGGATTCCCTGAATCTTGGCGAGAAGCAGTTTCGTATCGAGGAGCTGGAGAAAAATATGGAAGCTCCGGATTTCTGGGAGGACGCAGAGAAGGCGAGCCAGTCCATGAAAGAGGTAAAGGAACTCAAAGATATCGTTAGCCGTGCCGACGGTCTCAGTGGAAAGTATGAAGATATTATGACGCTGATTGAGATGGCATATGAGGAAGAGGACGAGGAACTGGCAGCGGAGATCAAAGAGGAACTGGAAGAGTTTGTGAAGGATTTTGGCGATCTTCGCATCACTACGATGCTAAAAGGTGAGTATGATGAGAGCAATGCCATTCTCACCCTGCACGCGGGAGCCGGGGGAACAGAGAGTTGTGACTGGGCGAGCATGCTGTGCCGGATGTATCAGAGATGGGCAGAAAAAAAAGGATATGCTGTAGAAATGCTGGATTTTCTGGATGGTGACGAGGCGGGTCTCAAGTCCGTTACCCTGCAGATCAATGGAACCAATGCCTATGGGTATCTGAAAAGTGAACATGGTGTACATCGTCTGGTGCGTATTTCTCCCTTTAATGCGGCGGGTAAACGTCAGACGTCTTTTGTTTCCTGTGATGTGATGCCGGACATCGAACAGGATCTTGATATCGAGATCGCAGATGATGATATCCGCATAGACACGTACCGTTCCAGCGGTGCCGGCGGCCAGCACATCAATAAGACTTCCTCCGCGATCCGTATCACCCATTTCCCAACAGGGATCGTGGTACAGTGTCAGAACGAGCGTTCCCAGCATATGAATAAAGACAAGGCGATGCAGATGCTGAAGGCAAAGCTGTATATGCTGAAACAGCAGGAGAATCTGGAGAAAGAATCCGATATCCGCGGAGAACAGAAAGAAATCGGCTGGGGTAACCAGATCCGGTCTTACGTAATGCAGCCCTATACTATGGTAAAGGACCACAGGACCAATGTGGAATCCGGCAATGTCAGTGCTGTCATGGATGGCGATCTGGATGTATTCATCAATGGATATTTAAAATGGATTAATAGTTGAAATAGCGGAAAGATACGACGTAGAGGATAAGAGGCAGATCAGGAAAGTACTGCCCGGAATGGAGGGGCTTATGAAAGAAATTATTACATTTTTTATCAGTGGCAGAGAGTATGGGATTGAGATCAGTGGAATGCAGAGTCTGGAAAGTTATCAGGAGATCAATCCTTTGTCGGAAGCACCGGACTGTATTCTGGGAACGATTGTGGTGCGGGATGAGGTGTATCCGGTCTATGATTTACGGGCAAAGTTAAATCTACCTGCTGCCGAGATGACAAAAGACACCAAGATACTGCTTCTCCGGACAAGTAAGAGAGGGATTGCCTGTATGGTGGACAGCGTAGATAAGGTGTTTCAGGCAGAGGGAGATAATATTCAGACTTTCCCGAAGGAGGCACAGACGGAGGGGACCGATTATATTGACTTTATCGCCAGAAGAGACGGTAAATTGATCGTAGTGATAAATCCCGATGCATTACTGTCAGAAGAAGAATTCGATCGGATAGATGAGCTGGATCTGTCTCAGGAAGATGAGCAGGAGTAATTCCACCTGCGTTTGCTGGGATATTTACATATAGAAAGGAAGAGGAGACAATGAAAATCGCAGTATTAGGTTATGGAACGATTGGTTCTGGAGTTGTTGAGGTGATCCGCACCAATGCAGAAAGCATTGCGAAACGTGCGGGGGAAGAGGTTGAGGTAAAATATGTCCTGGATCTAAGGGATTTCCCAGAGGATCCGGTGCAGGAAATTCTTGTTCATGATTATAATGTAATCGCAGAGGATGAAGAAGTAGGCGTTATCGTTGAGACCATGGGTGGTACAAAACCCGCCTACGATTTTGTGAAGACGGCTCTTCTCAAAGGAAAAAGTGTCTGCTCTTCCAATAAAGAACTGGTGGCAGCCCACGGTGCCGAACTGATTCAGATCGCCAGAGACAAGAATGTGAACTTTTTCTTCGAGGCGAGTGTGGGAGGAGGGATTCCGATCATCCGCCCACTCAACCAGTGTATTACTGCAGATGAGATTCAGGAGATCAATGGAATTCTGAATGGTACGACAAACTTTATCCTGACGAAGATGGCAGACGAGGGCGCCGATTTTGGCGAGGTATTGAAACAAGCACAGGAACTGGGGTATGCGGAAAAAGATCCCACAGCAGATGTGGAAGGCTATGATGCCTGCCGCAAGATTGCAATCCTCACCTCTCTTGCCTACGGAAAACAGGTGGATTATGAGGATATTTATACCGAAGGTATCACAAAAATTACAGCAGAAGACTTTAAATATGCCAAGAAGATAAATTCGGCGATTAAGATCTTTGGTACAAGCAAAAAGGTGGGTGACCAGGTGTATGCCATGGTGGCGCCGCAGATGGTGGACAATACACATCCGCTTTACAGTGTAAATGACGTGTTTAATGGCATATCTGTAACAGGAAATATGCTGGGGGATGTGATGTTTTATGGAGCCGGAGCCGGTAAGCTTCCCACGGCGAGTGCGGTGGTGGCCGATGTGGTGGCAGCAGTGAAACATCAGGGCGAAAATGTTTCCATTACCTGGAGTGCACAAAAGCTTGAGATCACGCCGGTGGATGAGATGGAAAACCGGTTCTTTGTCCGGGTAGGTGAATCTGAGAAGGAGAAGGTTTCGGAAGTATTTGGCGAGGTTCAGATGATCGATGCTGGAATTTCGGGCGAATGTGGATTTATTACCTTGCCACTCAAGGAAAAAGAATTTGTAGCAAAGGCAGAGAGCTTTGCTACGTTCATCACACGCATTCGGGTGTCTGCATAAGCTGAAATAATAGATGCGGGTTTAAGACTGATAGGAGAAAGGACGGAAAGACAATGAAATATATTGTTGTTCTAGGTGACGGAATGGCAGATCAGCCTTTAGAAGAGCTGGATGGCAGGACACCCTTGGAATATGCCACGACACCTAATATGGATAGGATTTCAAAAAAAGCAAAACTTGGTATGTCTAAAACTATTCCCGTCGGCATGAAGCCGGGGAGTGACACAGCCAATCTTGCGGTTTTAGGATATAACCCCAGGCAGTACTATACCGGGCGTTCTCCGCTGGAAGCGCTGAGCATCGGTGTAGATATGGAAGAAGGAGATATCGCTATACGCTGTAATATTGTGACCCTTTCAGAGAATGAACTTCCTTACGGGGAGAAGACGATCCTCGACCACAGCAGCGGTGAGATTTCCACAGAAGATGCCAATGTGCTCTTAGAGGCTCTGAGAACGGAGATGGAGGATGATATCTACCAGTTTTATACGGGAACCAGCTATCGTCACTGTACGATCTGGAAACGTGGACAGGTATCCGAACTTACCCCGCCTCATGATATTCTTGGAAAAAAGATCGGAGAATATCTTCCAGCAGATGACAAACTTCGTGGGATGATGAAAAAGAGTTATGATATACTGAACCAGCATCCGCTGAATGTGGAGAGGGCGAAGAAGGGGCTGAACAAAGCAAATTCTATCTGGTTCTGGGGAGCGGGCACAAAGCCGGAACTGGATGATTTTAAAGAGAAATTTGGGAAAAACGGCGCTATGATCTCAGCGGTAGATCTTTTGAAAGGAATCGCGGTGGGCGCCGGTATGAATAATATAGAGGTAGAAGGGGCAGATGGAACCCTGGAGACCAACT
>JAAVZE010000127.1 GCA_022791495.1 Eubacterium sp. | reverse complement strand
TTACAGGGAGAAGTATTGATCGGCGGTGCAAAAAATGCGGCGCTGGGCATCATTGTAGCGGCTATTATGGCAAATGAGCCTGTGACGATCGAAAATCTTCCGGATGTTGATGATGTCAGGGTCTTACTGGACGCCGTAGAGGGAATTGGAGCAATCGTAGAGCGGTTTGATGCACACACCGTTCGTATTAATGGTGCGCTCATTAATGATGTCAATGTCGATGATGACTATATAAGGAAAATCAGGGGATCCTACTATCTGGTAGGAGCACTTTTAGGGAAATACCGCAAAGCGGTGGTGGCACTGCCAGGAGGATGTCAGATCGGCAGTCGTCCCATTGACCAGCACTTAAAGGGATTTGAACAGCTGGGGGCAAAAGTTACCATTCACAACGGAAAGATCGATGCCTGTGCAGAAAGACTTTCGGGCAGTCATATATATCTGGATTGTCCCAGTGTAGGGGCTACCATAAATATCATGATGGCGGCCTGCATGGCAGAGGGAAAGACCATTATCGAAAATCCTGCCAAGGAGCCGCATATCGTAGATGTGGCCAACTTCCTGAACAGTATGGGGGCCAATATAAAAGGTGCTGGTACGGATACCATCCGTATTCGAGGTGTGGAGAGCCTTCACGGTAGTGAATACTCCATTATACCGGACCAGATCGAGGCGGGGACCTATATGATGGCGGCAGCTGCCACTGGAGGAGATGTCTATATCCGGAATGTAATTCCGAAGCATTTGGAAGCCATAACTGCCAAGCTGATCGAGATTGGTGCAAGAGTCGAAGAATATGATGACTGTGTGCGGGTATATTCGGATCACAGGCTGGGATATGCTAACGTCAAGACCATGCCATATCCCGGGTTTCCTACCGATATGCAGCCCCAGATGGTGACTTTGCTTGCCCTTTCCATGGGAGTGAGTATTGTAACGGAGACGATATTTGAGACCCGATTCAAATATATCAGTGAGCTCCGGAGGATGGGCGCCAATATCAACGTAGAGGGAAATGCTGCGATCATAACCGGAGTTGAAGACTTTACCGGAGCTGTGGTGAGTGCACCAGATCTGCGTGCTGGAGCAGCCCTGGTGATTGCCGGCCTGGTGGCAGATGGATTTACAACCGTAGAACAGATTCAATATATAGAGCGGGGGTACGAGGATTTTGAGGAGAAGCTGAGAGGTTTGGGCGGAGTTATTGAGAAATTTGACGCCGAAGATGAGAGAGCAGTAAAGAAATTCAAACTCAAGGTAGGTTGATTCTATAAGTTAAATTGCCGCGCAGTTGTCGTAAGCAGGTTCCAGACTGAAAAAACGTCCATTCTATGAGTGGGCGTTCTATATTATCACGTGGCCTGGCAATGGGTGGAAGGATACGTTCAAATTTGCAGCGGTCGTTTTGAAGGGGCACAAAAGGAGGAGATAAAATGCAAGGAAAAGTACAGCAGATACTGGACGAGGTGGGAAAGGTGATACGTGGAAAGGATGAAGCGATCCGCCTTGTCCTGACAGCGATTCTTGCTAAAGGACATATTTTGATTGAAGACATTCCCGGGGTGGGAAAAACAACATTAGCAGTGGCATTTTCCCGGGCTATGGAGCTGACGGAGAGGCGTCTGCAGTTTACCCCGGATGTACTTCCCAGTGATGTGGTGGGATTTAATATGCTGGATGCCGATGGGGAGATGCAGTACAAGCCGGGAGCGATCCTCTGCAATCTGCTCCTGGCAGATGAGATCAACCGTACTTCCACCAAGACGCAGTCAGCGCTTTTGGAGGTAATGGAAGAGGGACAGGTGACGGTAGACGGTGTAACGAGACAGCTGCCCAATCCCTTTGTAGTTGTTGCTACCCAGAATCCGGTAGGATCTGCCGGTACCCAGATGCTTCCGGAATCCCAGCTGGATCGTTTTATGATCCGAATTTCCATGGGATATCCAGAGATGGAAGAAGAGATGCGTCTGATCAAGGAGCGCCAGGAAGCGAATCCTATTGATTACATACAGGAAATTATAACCAAGCAGGAGTTATTGGAAATGCAGGAGCAGGTGCGTTCTGTATTTGTAGATGATAAGGTACTGAAGTATCTGTCAAAGATCGTGGTTGCCACGAGAAATCATTCTATGCTGTCTCTGGGAATCAGCCCCAGGGGAACTCTCGCCTTTGTGGACATGTCAAAGGGACATGCTTTTATGAGCGGACGGGATTATGTGCTGCCAGAAGATGTGAAAAAGGTGGCAAAGGCTGTTCTTGCCCACCGCCTTCTTTTAAATGGAAAGGCACGTATGAGCCATGTGACAGCGGAAGATATTGTAGGTGAGATTGTAGAGAAAACCCAGGCACCAAAACTGTAATCCATGTACTTAAGTTTCAGAATTTACAGATGGGAGGTGCCGGGATGACTTTTGGTACTCTGGTTTATTTTTTCATATTGCTGACGGGGCTCCTTATTTCCGTGATATGCCTGCAATACGGCACAGTGGCAGTGATGGGAGCACTGATTATCGTGCCTGTGTTTATGCTGGTATTTCTTATTGTTATGCGCTACCATACAACAGTGGAGGTAGAGTGCAAAAATCCTCTGGCAGAAAAGGATTCTATGGAAAAACCGGCGCGGGCGACGATTGCCCTGTCGGTGGAAAATAATGGAAAATTTCTTCCCATTTCCAAGGGCATCGCCTGGGTTCGCTATGAGAACTTTTTCTCCGGAGAAAAGGGAAATATGAAAGTGCGGTTTTCTGTCGATACGGGGAAACGAAGAGGACGAAGGATTCCGGTGGTGATTCATCACTGTGGCAACGTGTCGATTCAGGTGGAGAAAGTCAGGATTTATGACTATCTTAATCTTTTTGCCACCACCATTGGAAAAAATTACGAGGTACAGGATGTGCTTGTCATGCCGCCTTTAAAAGAGATATATCTTGGAAAGGACCGTTGGTACAACGAGACAAATGAAGATAGTGACCGTTTTTCCATGTATAAAAAAGGAGATGATCCCTCTGAGATCTTTGATATCCGGGATTTTAAGGATGGCGACCGGATCCAGCAGATTCACTGGAAGCTCAGCAGCAAAGCGGGACACTATATGGTAAAGGATGGAAGCCTTCCCCTGGCAAAAGCGGTACATATTTTTCTGGATTTGTGTGCTGGGGATACGCAGATGGCGGATCTGCTCGTACAGGGCATATATTCCGTATCCATGGAATTCATGGCACAGGGAGTGCCCCAGCATTATATCTGGTATGACAGCATCAATGAGATTATTCAGGAGAAACTGATCGAGCATGAGGAAGAACTGTTCTGGATGTTCGAGGATCTGTTTAAGTGCAGGACCACGAAGGATCCGGAGGAACTGATTCGGGCATACATCGAGTGGGAGGATGGGCGCCCTAAGGAATCCGGGCTTTATCTCACGGTTGCGGATCATCCGGAATCGGATCTGGATGGGCTTGGAATTGGGGAATTGATGGTTCTAGATTTACGGGAGGATTAGGAGGTACCATTATGAAAAACGGCAGGATAGTGAATTTCATATTGGAAATCAGTCAGGTATTCCTTGTATTCCTGGGAGTATACTCGGCAGTGATGTGTGCGGCGCTAAGTCTCTCTCTGCCGGTGAACCGCACGGTGGCGACGCTGGTCCTTCTCAGTGCCGCATTTTTATTTTATGGATTGTTCACAGTGCTGGAGACCTTTCGCCGAGGAAAGTTTTATGGAATGCTCGGTATTACCGCATTTGTGATTCTGGTTATTCTCCGGTTTCGGATTGTTCTGTTGAAAGGCGCCGTAACGATTATCAATACATATTTGAAAGAATTTATGAATTACACCCAGAGTAATATTACCCTGTTATCAAGTAAGGGATTTGCCGGGGAAAGCGCCGGACTGGAGTATTGTACGACACTTGTGGTGATACTTGTCGCCGCTTATCTTATCGCGCTGATCAGCAGTTGTTTTTACCGGAAGAGACGGTCTTCTGTCTATATGGGGGCTACCATACTTTTCTTTTTGGTGCCGGTATCAGTGGGAAAGATCGGATATTTTTCCAATGTAATTACATATATCTTTACTTCCATGGCGGTGGTGGGAACCCGCTTTCTGCGTTCGGATACGACGGATAAAAGAATGCGTCAGAAGCTTTCTCTGGTTCTGGCAGGAGTTGGTGTGGCAGCGGGACTGGTGACATGGCTTTTTTTGCCTCCACAGAGATATGATGCCAATATGGATCAGATTGTGGAGATTAAAAACTCTGCCCTTGCCCTAACGACATGGGAAAAAGAAGATATCATGACATGGTTCCGGGAATATTTCAGCGGAGATGTCATGGAATATGGAAAGATAGGCAGAAAGAACAGTGTTAAACGGAGTGGAAAGAAGCTGTTAAAGATCAGTGGTGATTTTGACACAAATCATGGCTTATATTTGAAAGGATATACTGGTGCGGTGTATTCCGACAACCGGTGGCGCCAGATCAAGGATGAGGACGGGCAGTTCGAGAAGGAACGGGATCAGCTGGCGGCAGATGGACTATCCGTGGATAACTGGCACACGGTGCTCAGAAACCAGATCGGTGACAGCCAGACCACAGGAAATGATAAGCTGTGGTCTTCTGGAAAGCTTACTGTCCGTAACCTGGCTTTTGGATACGGAAATTATATCATTCCCTACTTTCCCACCACTTCCTTTTTCTCTACTGGTGGACGCATGGAGAATACGATCCCTGGAATTCAGTATGAGACAGAGTATTTTCCATTTCTTTGTACCGAGTTAAAGAGCGGAGTGGCGGCGAACAGCTATCGTCTTGCGGCAAACGAATACTGGGTGAATTCTCAGGCGAACCGGGAGCGGTTGGAAAGTTTTGCGAAAAAATACTATACCAGTGTTCCAGAGGAAGTATCTGGGATCGTGGATCAATATAAGAGTTATCTGAATTCCCAGAATGGGCTTCTGGATCAATATAACCAGGGAGCAGCTTCCCTGTATCAGATCATTGAGGAAACCCGCAACTTTATTATGAATGATACAGAGTATACTCTTTCACCGGGAAAGACGCCGGGAGATGAGGATGCAGTACAGTATTTTTTAACCTCCAATAAAAAAGGATACAGCAATCACTATGCCACAGCGGCGGCGGTGCTGTTGCGGAGTATCGGGATTCCAGCACGATATGCTGAGGGGGTATATATCAGCAGGGAAAGGCTGGCGGATGTGAGAAACGTGACCACAGAGATTGAGGTGACGGACAAAAACCTCCATGCCTGGGCTGAGGTATACCAGGAAAATTACGGGTTTGTTCCTTTTGAATTTACACCGGGAATTGGCGAGGAAGACGCAGAGGAGTCCCAGGTGACGGAGGAAGATGATAACGGTAGTGCCCAGGGCCAAAATCAGGGAGGAGCAGACGCTGCTTCGCCCCAGATGCCTACCCCGACTCCGGAAGATAATGAAATGGAGTTTGAAAATATTGAGACAGACAATTATAATCACGATAAGGAAGAAGAGGCAGCAGAGGCTGCCAAACCTGAACAGGAAAAGAAGAAAGATAAGGCAATGGAAGAAGCTTCCGGTGGCATGGTATGGTGGAAGATTCTGCTCTGGATCCTGTCGGGACTGATTATTTTTGCCATAGCAGCAGAGGGACAGCGCCGGCTGAGATTCATCGTTTTTGAAAAGAATATAAAGAAGAAAAAATATGGCAGGCAGATCATCATATATTATCGGCTTCTGGAACCAGTGCTGAATCATGCCGGGATCCGTTACCAAGGGCAGAGTGTAGAAGAATTTGCTGGAAAGATCGCACGAACCTATGGAATCAAGCAGGAGGAAGCATATGAATTTGTGTCCATCGTATTTTGTGCAAGTTTCAGTGCGAAAGTTTTTGACCGGGAAGAGATGCTTCGATTCTGGAAATCATACCGTCTGATCCGGCATAAGATCTATGCTGGTCAGCGGGGAATAAAAAAATTGTATTATATGTATGTTTACTGTCTATAGTCCCCAAAAACTACATAACCAGCCTGATTATGTGTCCAGGCTGGGACTGGGGCGGGCATTAAAAAAGGTGCGGCTGAAAAACGCACCTCTTAAGAATGGCCAAAGACCATTCTCTTGCTCCGCACTTCGAGAACTTTTCTACTAGGATAAAAAAGAATCCCGAACCAATCTGTGGAAACTGGTTAAGTTTCCGACGAATTGGTTTGGGATTCTTCTATTCTACACGATGTTTGAGGATGATTTCTTCAAAACGACGGTTGGAAGCCTGCATCTCAGCTTCGGTTTCGAGGATCTCAATTTCTGAGTTCTCCTGATCCAGTTCTTCCAGAAGGTCGAATAGATCATCATCTGTGAAAAATGTCTCCATATGCCCTCCTTGTTCTACCGCTTATTGTATACCTAGTGTAGCACATCTGGCGGTTTTAAACAAGAGAATTCTAAGAGTTTATAACTATTTTACTTTTTCCGAATGAGGAAGGCTGATCCGGCAGAACCGCCTCATAAACTGCTTGTAATTGAAAGGAAGCAGCGGATAAATATAGCTTTTTCCAGAAATTGTCTTATTGCGCACAATGCAAAGGATCGTGATAAGAATACCGGCGACATAACCATATACATGAAAGGCCGCTGTCAGGCAGATCAGGATAAGCCGCATAAATTTCAGGGCATAGCCGAGCTCAAAACTTACCTGTGTGTAGTTGGCGACAGCTACAAACGCCATATAGAGCATGATCTCGGAATTGAACCAGCCGGAACTAACGGTATAATCTCCCAGAACAATACCAGCCACTACACTGAGAGGTGTACTGAACATGGTAGGTGTGTTTAGGGAAGCCAGACGCAGACCGTCAATGGCAAATTCCAGTATAAGCAGCTGCATAAAGATTGGTATATTGACAGGGTCTTCAATAACGATAAAGGAAAGGCATTCCGGGATCCACTCCGGTTTCATAAATAGCAGTAAAAAGGTCGGCGTCAGCAGTACGGCAAGGAGGTTGATGATGATCCGGGAGATCCTCAGATATGTTCCGGTGACCGGAGGAAAATAGTAATCATCCGCATCTTCGATAATATCAAAGACAGAAGTCGGAAGAATCATTGCCGACGGGGAGGTGTCTACCAGGATCACAATACTGCCCTCTAAAATGCTGGCAGCAGTGGTGTCAGGACGTTCCGTAAATTTGAATTTCGGAAAGGGATTATACCATTTGTGTTGATAAAGACATTCTGCCAGGCTTTCCTGATTCATGGTCAGGGCGTCTATATCTATTTTGCTCAGCCGGTTTTTGATGTCCTGTAGCATCTTAGGTTCCACTCTGTCAGACATGTAGGCGAGAACTACATCTGTCCGGGAGCTGCGTCCTACCGTATTCATTTCCATTACGAGTTTAGGGGAGCGGATACGGCGCCGGATCAGTGCGGTATTATATACAACGGTCTCTACAAAACCATCCTTTGATCCCCGCATTACCTTGTCTTTTTCCGGCTCATCCACACCTCTTGCCGGATACGTTCGGAAGTCCATGGCAAGAAATTTGTCATAGCCATCGATCATCAGTATCGGAATACCGGACAGTGTTCTCTGAATCAGAGTATTTTTATCTGATATAAGGTCGATTTCCCCATAGGGAAGAGCCTCTTTTAGAAAATCATGGGCTGTCTCCGGCATTTGCTCCGGGGTCAGTTTGTATAGATATTCTAATATCTTTTCCATAACTTCATCTTTACAGAAGCCATCAATAAAATAAAAACAAGCCGCTCGGCCACCGATCGTCACCACCCTGTAGATCAGATCGAAACTTTTGTCCACCTGA